>CAVKXR010000165.1:0-5629 GCA_963660275.1 Oscillospiraceae bacterium | reverse complement strand
TTGTAAACTGGGTGGATATAACTACTCGATGGACAAATGTTTCCCCATCAAAAATGACATTTGTTGATCTTTTTTGTGGTGCGGGGGGGTTAAGCAAAGGACTTGAGATGGCAGGATTGCAAGGAATCTGTGGTCTTGATTTTTTCAAGGAAGCCGGGCTGACCTATCAACGAAACTTTCATCATCCTTTTGTCTATGGGGATATTACTTTACAAGAAAATAAAGACAAGTTTTATTCAACGGTAGAACGGCAACTTGCTGGACGACGACTTAATATCGTGGCGGGAGGGTTTCCATGTCAAGGTTTTTCTATGGCGGGAAATCGTATTGTTGACGATCCGCGGAATTCTTTATACAAAGAAATGCTCGCTATTGTTAAAAAATTACAGCCGGATTTTGTCATCTGCGAAAATGTGAAAGGTTTGCGGAGTATGCTTAATGGGGCGGTAGAAAGGAAAATTATCGAAGACTATAGATCGATTGGGTATGAAATGAATGTGACTACCCTTTGCGCAGCCGATTATTATACACCTCAAAAGAGAGAACGAGTCATTTTTATAGGAAATCGCATAGGATTAAAAAACTATCATCCTCAACCTATTCTCGCTTCCTCACAATATGTTTCCACGGGACAGGCTATTTCTGATCTCGTTTCTCATCCTGAAGATCCGGAGTTTAATCATGTTCCTACAAAACATTCTCCTAAAATGGAACAGCGTATTATGGAATGCCCGGAAGGAAAAAGTTTGTATAAAGGCTATTCTGATGCGTGGAAGAAGTGTCCGTGGGATGAAGCTTCTTGTACGATTAAAGAAAATCACGGTGGGGTGAATCTTCACCCGAAACTTCCACGTGTGCTTACCGCTCGCGAAATGGCGCGTCTGCAGTCGTTTCCCGATGACTTTATCTTTGAAGGGAAAAAGAACAAGCAACTTGTCCAAATAGGCAATGCAGTACCATGTTTGCTAGGAAAGGCTATTGGGCTTGCCGTGCGCTATTCAGCGAAAGATTTTGAATAAACCGCCACTTTTGGTTCGCCATCTCGTTTTAAAAGCTTAAAGGTCTTCGCTTCCGCGAAGACCTTTAAGAGCGGGGAGGGCGAGATTCGAACTCGCGATAGGGTTACCCCTATACGTCCTTAGCAGGGACGCGCCTTCGGCCAACTCGGCCACCTCCCCTAATTCGGGGGATTACAAGTTTACATATTTTTTGGAAAAATTTCAAGCGCAAATTTTTGAAAAAATCCTTTTTGTTATTTTTATCTGGAATTTGGAGACCTTGAAAATTGAAATTGGTTTTGGAGGAATCCAGCAGAACCGCCGAAAATCGCTATGAAATTTCTAAAAACGCTCCTGAAAATCGCCGTAGCCCTGTTGATTGTCGGGCTTCTATGCCTGATTCCGCTATATATCGTCGTCTTTCGCGTCTTGCCGACGAGGGATCCGGACGGGGTTTTTAACCGCGAATACATCCTTTCGGAACTTTCGGGGGAGTCGCGCGTGTATTATCGAGATGGGGAACGGCTTCTCGGGTCTTTTTTCGATGTCAATCACCGGATTTACGTTCCCTATGGCGAAATTCCCGAAAACATCGTGAATGCGCTGGTCGCTGCGGAGGATGCCCGCTATTTTGAACATGGCGGTTTCGATATCACCGGATTTTCCCGGGCGATGCTCCACAACATCCGGGCGGGAAGGCTTGCCCAGGGCGGTTCGACGCTCACCCAGCAGACGGTCAAGAATATCTACGGTCGCGAAGAGCGCAGCATCAAGGCGAAGTGGAAGGAGCTGATCGATGCGCTTCGGATGGAAAAGCATTTTTCCAAGGAAGAAATTCTAGAATTTTACCTGAACCAGTTCCATGTTTCGGGGACGGGGAAAGGCGTCGCGATTGCCGCCCAGTATTTTTTCAACAAGGATCTCAAGGAACTCACGCTTGCGGAATGCGCCTTTATCGCAGGTTCGGTCAAGGGACCTTTCAACTACGATCCTTTTATCCAGAGAAACCAGGAGCGCCGCGACCGGGCTGTTCGACGCGGGCAGGAACGCTTGAAGTACGTTCTCGGGCGCATGGTCGAGGAAAAGTACATTTCGCAGGACGAAATGGATTCCGCGCTTGCGAAGCCTCTCGAATTCCGCCATGGAAATTTCCGGTTTGCGCTTTCCACGCAGCTTTCCCGGATTGAGGAAAAGTTCGATTCGGATTTTTACCGCGATCTGTTCGAAAAGAACGGCATTTCCGATTGGCGAAAGGCGCAGCTTTCCATTGTGACGACGGTCGATGCGGATTACCAGGCAGCGGCGAAGCGGGCTGTCCAGAACAACATTTCGAATTTGCAGGTCAAGCTCGGAGGTTTTGCGCTTCCCAAGTCGGATCTGCCGAATCGCGCCGCCTTTGCTCGCGTCGGAGACTATCTGTATGGCGCGGTGGATTCCGTGAAGTCGGACGAAAAGGGAAAACTTTCAGACATCTATCTTTCCTTTGGGCAGCTTCTCGGCCATGTGGGAAAGTCGGATCTGGATGAACTTGGAAAGCGGATGAACGCCGACGTAAAGACGGTTCTTGCGCCAAGGCTTTCCAAAGGCTCTGTCCTGCTGGTGAGCGTCAAGGATTCCGTGCTGGAAAACGGAGCGGTTCCCTGTGCCATTGAAACGGAGCCGGTTCTGCAAGGGGCGCTCGTCGCCGTCCAAAACGGAATGGTCGTGGCGAGCCAAGCGGGTTTTCACAATTCGGGCTACGATCGTTCTTTCAAGGCGAAGCGCCAGCTGGGTTCGAGCTGGAAGCCTCTTCTCTTTGGCGCCGCCCTAAAATACGGTTGGCATTATCTGGACGAACTCGAAAACGATTTCAACCTGTTCCAGTTCGAAAATGATTTTTACTTTCCGCGGCCCGACCATAAGAACAAAGGCGAAACGGTCAGCATCCTCTGGGCAGCGGTCCGCTCCGAAAATATCGCGACCATCTGGCTTCTGGACCATCTGCTTGACAAGCTTTCCGACGAGGAGTTTGCGGAAGTCACCCGCGAAAACGGATTTCTCAAAGGCGACGAGGAAACTTTTGACGATTACCGCAAGCGGCTTCGCGACAAGTACGGGCTTTACCTGAACGAAACGGCGAAAAACGAAATCGAGTTTTCGAGAGCCCAAGCGAATTTGTACGAAAAGCTTCTCTACGAAAACCGTCCGGCTGCGGCGCGAGCCGTTCGCAATATGTTTTACGGGCGGAATGTGGAAAACGGGAAGAAGCGTTTCCGCAAGCTGGAAAAATCCTACTTTGCGGAATTCGACCACAACTTCTTGCGTTACCTTTCGCTTCTCAAGGCGTCTGATTTGGAAACCTTCTCCTCCGAAGGCGAAAACGTTTCGGCTCCAAGCGACGACGAAGTTTATCCCGACTTGAAACTTTCCGATATCCGGAGACTCAACGGCATGATGGAAATTCCGAGCGAGGATGCGGACTATACAACGGTCGAAAAGCTGCGCTACTGGCCTGATTTCAAGCGGTCCGTGGCGATGGCCGCCTTTGCGAAGTTCGCCGGTGAAATCGGCATCCACGGAAAGCTTCGCGAAGTTCTCAGCATGCCGCTCGGTGTCAATGAAGTGACGCTCGCCGAAATGACCGTTGCCTACCAGACGCTTCTTTCTGGAAATGTTTACAAGTGCGCTGACGGGGATTGGAACGAACCTTGCCTGGTGAAGGAAATCCGCGATCGGGATGGACATCTGCTGTTTGAAAACTCGGTTGAAGCGAAGAGGATTCTTTCCGATACGCTGACAGAACAGATCGCTGTGATGCTTCATTCCGTTTTCCAGTATGGCACCGCTTATAGCCAGTATAAAAATATGACGATGACTTCTCCGAATCGCGAATCGACTCTCCTGTTCCCGACATTCGGAAAAACCGGAACAACCAACGACTATCGCAACGTGGCATTCTTGGGGGCGCTTCCGACATTTGTCCCGGACAAGAACGGCTTTGCGGCGGATTCCGCTGTCGCAATCGGTAGCTATGTGGGATTTGACGACAATCGACCGCTGAAGTTTGGACGAACGCGAATCGCGGGGTCTTCGGGCGGGCTTCCTCAATGGGCGGATTTTGCGCAAAACCTCATCCGAATCCGCGGGGAAAATTCCAGGGTGGATTTCTTGGATATTTCGATGCTCGCTTCCGGAAAGGTTCCGCTCAGATTGGTGACGGAACGCGGAGAAATCCCGGTGCATCCGATGACAGGTCTGCCGGTTTATTCCGCAGACGGCAAGGGCAAAAACGTCCCCCTTCTCGATGTTCCGGGGTACACGCCCCAAACTCAGATGGAAACCGCTGCGGTAAGCGCTGCGAATGCGGGTTTTGTTACCTCGCTTTCCCTGCCGAGCGTTCCGTTTGATTCCAGCCAGGCGGAGCATCACGAACCTTTGCCGGAAAAAGACGACTTTGAACTGCCTGAGGATTTCCTCGGTGAAAAGGCTTTTGTTCCCATCGAACCGGGTGAAGGATTTTAAGAATGTCGAAAATAGGATTCTTTCTCTTGGGACTTGGAATGGCGCTGCTTTCTGCCTGTGCCGGGACAGCTCCCGCTCCGCAGGTTTCGGAATCGTTTCCGCAGACGGAAAATTCCCTGTCGAAAGATTTAGAAAATGAACGCTTAGAAAAAACGCATCCCGAAAAAGTCGCCGTTTCCGACTCGGTTGAAAATTTGCAAAACGATTCGACGAAAAACGCAACTCTTCAACCGGACAGTGCGCTGCCAAAGAATGAGGAAGCTTTCGATGTGTATGTCGAAATCTCACGGGTTGCCCGAAGGGCGCTTTCTCGGGCGGATTCCTTTGACGCCTTGGGGATGAAAGATTCCGTATCCGCTATTGCCGAACAGTTTTTCGTCTTGAACCCTCTTTGGGAGGAATGGCAAAAATATGCGAAGTCGCTTTCCGAAAAAAATCGGCAAAATGCAACAGCAAATGACGAATCGTTTAAAAGACTTCTGATCGACCTTGCCAATGCGCACGCTCGCCGTGCGGACTTCTCGGAAATTAAAACGATTGCCGATTCCATCCGAACCTTTGCCCTGGACGATTCTTCTCGGCTCTTGGTGGATTCCGTTTTTCGCCTAGCCTATTCCCGGACTTTTGAAAAAGTGAAAAATCGTCGGGATGCCGCGCTTGCGCTTGCCGTTGAAAAGGCTGGCTTTGATGATGCCGAACGCGAACTTACCGACTTGCTCTTGCGTTATTCGGATTTTGCCGACACGCTCCAACTGCGGGAATCCTTGGTAAAAGTTTCCTCGATGCGGGCTGAGAATGTGGCCTTATCGGAAGCGTATTGGAAAAATCACGACCCGAATCTCTTGCTGGAAGAAGCGCAAAAATTGGCTGCGGAATCCAAGTGGGATAAAGCCAAGGATATTTTTCAAAAGCTCAAAGCGAGCAGTCTCCGCGGAGACGCCGTCCGCGAACTGGATTCTCTCGAACGTCGCTTTTGCACGGAAAAACGAGAACGGGCTGCCGCGCTCTTTGCCAAATCCCAGCGTAAAAAATCCGATAGAGTTCAAATGCTAAAGGATGCGATCGGGGAACTGGAAGCGTGTCTGGATTTCGCTCCGAATTACAGGGAACGGGCTACCGTGCTTTCCAAC
>CAVKXR010000164.1:0-5636 GCA_963660275.1 Oscillospiraceae bacterium | reverse complement strand
CCATAATAGATGTCGACGGTCTTCCGCTTATGGATTTCCGATGAAAGGGCGGAACGGATGCTCGCTTGCGATTTGTTTTGGATGGTTCGCCGCCAGCTTTCGAAATGTCCGGCATAGAAAGCAAGTTTTTGTTCCAGGGATACCGAAATTTGTTGCAGCGATTTTCCAGATTCCGCAGACGCCGATTCAAAGAGAAAGGAGCGCATGTATGCGGTAAAGGCAAAAAAGCAGATAACCATCGCAACCAGGGTCGAAATCGTATAGACCCGAATGATCCTGGAACCGAGTTCCCGCTTGGAGCCTTTATCCGTCAATCTGTAAATCCCTTATAGATTTCAGGAAGCTCGTCTGAAAATGTGTCAAACGCCTTGATAACGTCCGGGTCAAAATGCTTGCCTGTCGCTTCGTGGATAATGGCAACCGCTTCGGCGTGCGGGAGCGCCTCCTTGTAAACCCTTTTGGATATCAGGGCGTCATAGACATC
This sequence comes from Oscillospiraceae bacterium, assembly GCA_963660275.1. Taxonomy (GTDB): domain Bacteria; phylum Fibrobacterota; class Fibrobacteria; order Fibrobacterales; family Fibrobacteraceae; genus Hallerella. The sequence goes on along the minus strand of CAVKXR010000164.1, from coordinate 5,152 downwards.
GGCCACGGCCATCAGCCGCGCTTCAAGCGGAATGTTTTCTCCCGAAAGCCCTTCCGGGTAGCCGGAACCGTCCCATTTTTCATGGTGACTCTTGGCGATATTTGCCGCGATAACCACCATCGGATTATCGCCTAGTTCATGCGTTGCCGAAAGAAGAACGCGGTAACCGAGTTCGGTGTGCTTCTTCATCTTTTCGCGTTCTTCGAAGGTGAGAATTCCCGGCTTTCTCAAGATGTCGTCCGGGATACCGACCTTTCCTATATCGTGCAGCGGAGCCGCAATCGCATATTCTTCGATTGTTTCGTCATCTGGAAAAAATTTCCTGTATTTTTCGTCTTGCCCCATCGCCTGGGCAAGTTTCCGCACGACGATTTGCGTTCTTCTCAAGTGCGCTCCGGTTTCGTTGTCCCGGAATTCCGCAAGCGCACCGAGACTGGTGAGCATCACCTGCAATGTCTTTTGCAAATCTTTCGTTTTTTGGGAAAGCTCCGAAGTGCGTTCTTCGACCAGTTCGGAAAGATGGTCGCGCGTGAACTTTCTTTCCAGTTGGTTCCGTATCCGCAGCTTGAGCAGCTTCGCGTTGAACGGCTTCGCGATATAGTCGTCCGCTCCGAGCGAAAGCCCTTTCATTTCGCTGTCGTTTTCCGCCTGTGCCGTGAGGAAGATGACGGGCGTGTTTTCACAACCCGGAATTTCCTTGAACTTCTGGAAAGTTTCATAGCCGTCCATTTCGGGCATCATCACGTCGAGCAGAATCAGATCAAACGGTCTGCGACGGGCAAGCTCAAGAGCGCGCTTTCCGCTAAGTGCGACATGCACGCTGTAGTTTTCCTGTGCGAGAGCCCCTTCGAGCACTTCGATATTCGGCTTTGTGTCATCGACAACAAGAATCTGGGGCTTTCTTTGTTCCATATAGGAATAATCTATCTTGTTTTGGGGAAAAGCGAACAATTAAAACGTTCCAACATGGAATAAGTCTTCCGCATTTACAGATCCTTGATGACCATGATTCCGCTTCGCTCGATTTTCGGGAAAGGCTTCATCCCTTCGCCTCCCTTGCCCTTGTCGAGGACTTCGAGAAGTTCTCCGTTTGCCGAATAGAGATGCAGTTCCCACGGTCCCGCCGGTGCGTTGAAGTATCCGGAATTCTTTTGTACATTGCGCTGGAAGCTCCTGTTCAAGCGGTCAAGTACGCTTCGCGCCTGTACAAGCGACACGTCGGAAAGGGTCCAGCCGATCGGGCTTCCGCCCATGTCGAATACGAGAACCGCGTTTTCGTCGGTAGGCTCCTTCATGGTGAATTTCCAGCTGAAATCCTGCCAGCTGGTCGAAAGGTCCAGGAAGCGTCCGTTGGCATAAGGGACGTAATCCTTGGTCGCCCGCTTGATATCGACATTGAGCGTTCGGGGCTTGTCTGCCTTGGCGCGCATACTGAAAATGTAGGTGATGCCGTTTCGAAGCGGAAGCGTCTGCCTGAACTGCAGATTCCATGTTTCCTTGCCGGGTTTTACGATGGAAAAATGGATTTTTCCCTTTTGGATTTCCGTTTTCGCTTCTCCGCCCCAGAAATCGGGGACCCAGCCGGAAAGTCCTTCCGAGAAGTCGCTGTTCGAAACGAGATTCCGTCCGCGATCCGATGCGCCCGTGGAAAAGTCTCCGTTCTGGATAAAGGACGGGATGACGCTCGTGTTCTGGATGCCGAGCGGGCTATCGACGCAGACTTCGCGTCCCCAGTTTACGAGCGTGTTAAACGAGCCATGGGTCGTCATGTCCATTTCCTGGCTGTCGAAATTTCCCGGTCCCCAGCTCCAGGCGAGCCAGCCTATATCGAGGCGTTCCGCTTCCGCCATGATGAACCTGTATGGAATTTCCCGTGCACCGCCGACAGCGACAGGGGCGAATTCGCCGATGATAAGCGGAATGTTCTTGGCGACGGATTCTTCGAGGACGCCGGTAATTCTTTCCTCGACTGTCGCGTAGCCCGTCTTCTTTGGATCGTGCCTTTCCGAGGGCCACCAAAGATGCAGGTCGAATAGCAGGTTGTGCTCGGGATCCTCGGCGAGAAGGCGCGGTCCCTGCTCTAGGATATTTTTGGGATTCTGTCCCCAGTTATCCGCATCGATGACCAGAGGAACCCGGATTCCCGCGGCGCGCATCCTTGTCACCGCAGCGGCATAGGCGCTGAAAAAATCCTCGCCGGAAATTTCTTCGCCGCCGACCTCGTTACCGATGTTTACCAGGATGTATTCCTGGTGGTCGCGAATCATTTGCAAGGATTCTTCCCTGGTCCAGAAATTGACCAGTTCGGGAAGACGTTCCCAACGTCCCGTTGCATCGTGCAGCTCGACAATCGGGATCATTGCGTTTTCAATGCTGTCATCGACCAGACGATACAGATCGGATATTCTCCCGTGCATGTTCCAGACAATCCGCACGCAGTTCGCTCCGGTCTTTGCTATTTCGGGAATGGACTTTCCTTCGCGATCCGTCCAGATAAACATGTGGTTTACTCCGCGAAGAACCACTTTTTCGTTGTCCTTGGTATAGAGAAAACGCCCTTGGACAAAAAAGCCCGGCTTTGATCCGTTTACAGATTCCATATCGGCACCTTTCGATAAATCGTTTTTCGTTCCCTTTCAAAATAAGAAAAACAAAAGGCACGGTAAATAGCTTGCCGCGCCTTTTCCTAAAAAATCCAATAATTCGAGGCTTAATTCCGAGCCTGCGTATCAAAAGCGTATTTCGTCCGGTAGTAGCTCAGCATTTCGTCTGCGCTGCGGAACGCTCCCTGCCGGATAGCGCGACGAATTTCCGGATCGGTCCGCACCATCTTGCGGAGCCTGGTATCGACATCGCGGAAGAAGAGGTCGTTAGAAGCCAAGTCGATTTGGTGCTGGCTGTAGTTCAGGTGGTAACGGCGTTCAAGCATCTGGAAAAGTTCCGTCTGGCACTGGTTTTCCGGCGGGTTTTTCTTGAGAATCGGGCTGTAGCACTGGGAGATGTAGGATTTTTTCAAATCGACAATCATATGGTCGATTTTGGGAATGTTGCGAGAGCTGTCTTCATGAGAAGCTATCTCCGCAGTGGGAAGGGTCGAAGAGCAGGCCGAGACCAGAAATACAAGAGCGGTAGTGGCCAAAAAACGAAAGAACATGGAATCTCCTTTAAAAACACCAACCCAATCCGAGTGCAAAATTACCAATTTTTGCCCGAAAAACGAAGCCTGATTTGTAACATTTCATTTACCGGAATAATACCAAGTGACCGGACTCACAACCCGGTAGCGCACATTGCCTAGATGCTTATTTCCTCGCCTGTCGATAAGCCCGGTCACAATATGTACATGCGGTCCTGTCGTATGTCCCGTTGTTCCGACCGTCGCCACGGGGTCTCCCTGCATCACGTTCTGGCCGTCCAGATAGAGCAGCTGGTCGCAGTGCATAAAGAGGATGACCCGCTTTTCGCCGACAATTCCGATGACCGTTCCGCCGCGTTCGTCCTGGAAAGTCCACGCCTTTCCGCTAAACGGGGAAAGAATCCGCGCTCCCGAGCGGCTTGCCACGTCCCATGCCGGATGCTTTCTGTCTTGCTTTGTCGCCTTTTCGTTGTAAAGCTCCGTTACATAGGAAACAGAATCCCCGATAATTCGCGTAAAGAACTTCCATACCGGAGCGATTGAATCGTAGTCGGGATTTTCCAGCTTTTCCGGAATCGAAAAACGGATGGACGTTTCCCGAGGCGGAATGTGTAGGCGTCCCTTCTCCCAGGAATTTTCGGGAAATCCGTTTTTCCGAAGCGTTTCTTCGACATAGTCCCGGAGCGTCCGTTCGGTGGTGACCAAAGCGGCAAAGCGTCCGACAGCGTACCGGGCGATTCGTTCGAGCGGTTCCGCTCCATCGAACGTATAGTCAAAGTAAGGCGCTTCCGAGTAGAAAGCCATTTCGGACTTGATGTTTCTCGAAAGGGAGGGTCCAGAATCGATGCTCGACGGGATCAAGAAAGGAAGCGCGGCGACAAGCAAACAAAGGGGAATGAAAAATCTGCGAAAGAAGCGTGGCCAGCCGACAAGGACGTTTTCACGGAGAATCTTTGCCCGGAGCAGTTCCAAAAAGACTCGGGCGGCGCTTTCGCTTTCCTGGGAAATTCTTTTTGCGGACGCCCAGCCGGAAAGCCCGCTTTTTCCGACGGACTTGGCGAGTTTCGGAAATTTTTTCCGATTGGGCTTTGGAGCGACCCACCACCAAAATCCGGGGCGAAATGGCGCGATGGATTCGAGTTCCGAAAGAATTCCGCCTTCAAGCGGTTGCCCGTCTTCGGAAAGGGCCAGAGCCATTCGCATCGAAGCGAGAACCGTTGCGGATTCCCCGTCAAAATCCCCGGCAAAATGTACGAAGATGTAATGGAAGTCGGCTTGTCGCTTTTTCAACGCTTGCAGGAAGTCCCTGCCGGATCCGCAATTTCTTGAATATTCCACAAAAAGGAAAGGCGCATCCCCGCAAAGGGCGCGCGCAAAGTTTTCAAGGAATTTTTCAACATCGCAAGACTTCGAACTGACGATTCCCACGAGCGAACCCCGGGAAATCAAGGATTCGAGAACCTCGTTACGCATTCCGGCAAAAAGCCCGAACTAGACGGCGGCCTTTTTCGTAAACATCTTGCAGGCGCACCGCGGATAAGTATGCGTCTGGGGAGGCGCGGCGATAAACTTTTCGATAGACGTGTAAAGTTCTTCCGACGAGGCGTTCGGAGCGATGACCGCTTCCTGTCCGCGGAGCGAACCGCGTCCCTTGAGCGGATCGAAGCGATGGCTGCGGCTAACCACGGCGAGCGGAACCGTTTCCAAAATCGGGAGAAGCCCGAAATAACGGAACAGGCTGAAGTTCTTTTGCCAGGTGAAACGTTCAACGAGAAGTCCAAACGTGTCCTCGGGAAAACCCTTTGCCTGCAAGAGGCTTTCGCCGGACATCGTCACCAGTTCGTGATTGGTCGGGAAATTGTTTACAAAAGAGGCGTTGTCCCCTTTCAAGTAGATTTCGTCGCAGAGAAAGACAAATTTCATAAAGAACCCGTTGTTGAACAATTTTTGAGCAAGATAGTTAAAAAAATCCTTTTTGTCATCTGTTGGCTTGAGGCTGGGCGGCACCTGTTCGGG
>CAVKXR010000163.1:0-5648 GCA_963660275.1 Oscillospiraceae bacterium | reverse complement strand
TCGTCCCGAGAACTTAAATGTCAGCAGTTCTAAGCTCTAAGTTCTACCCACTAAGTTCTGAGCACTACCTCCCATGTTCCGCTAGCCGCATCCCTTTTTCCACATCAAAAATAGCTTGGAGCATTGGCCCGAGCCTCTTCGATAGGAACTGAAACCGTCGAAGCCTTTTGTCTCGCGCTTTCTCTGCGGAACGCTTCCTGCGATGCGGCGAGTTCCTTCAAGAATCCCGAGCGTTTCTTCGGATTCATCCAGCGTTCCAAAAGGCTTGCACTCGAACCGGCATCTCTTGAATAGATGACCGGAGCATCCGATTCGGGGGCGATCTTTACCGCCGTGTGAATCGCCGACGCGGCGGCTCCTCCGACCATAATCGGCGTCCGAAGACCTTCCGCCTTGAACGTCTTCGCCACATGGACCATTTCGTCAAGGCTCGGCGTAATCAGTCCTGAAAGCCCGACCATATCGGGATGATACTTGCGGACAGCTTCGACGATTTTTTCGCACGGTACCATCACGCCCAGGTCGATAACTTCGTAATTATTGCAGGCAAGGACCACCCCGACGATATTCTTCCCTATATCGTGCACATCCCCTTTGACTGTCGCGAGGACGATTTTCCCGGAACTTGCGCTTTCACCGGCCTTTTTCTTCGCCTGGATGTAAGGCATCAGCACGGCGACAGCACGCTTCATCACGCGCGCACTCTTGACCACCTGCGGAAGGAACATCTTGCCTTCGCCAAAGAGCGTTCCGACTTCGTTCATGCCGTCCATCAGCGGACCTTCGATGATTTTCACCGGTTCATCGATTTTCGTCCGCAACTCTTCCACGTCCGCTTCGATAAACTCATCGACGCCCTTGACCATCGCATGTACAATCCTCTTTTCCACGGAAAGTTCCCGCCAGGCGAGAAGTTCCTTCGATGAGGCTCCGGAAAGTTTCCGGTTCCTGACTGTTTCCGCATAGGCGAGCAACCTGTCCGTCGCATCGGGCTTCCGGTTGAAAATCAGGTCCTCGATAAGCTCCCGCTCCTCTTCGGGAATATCCTCGTACACGGGAAGCACACCCGCGTTCACAATCCCGAAATCCATCCCGGCAAGTCCCGCATGGTAAAGGAAACAGGAATGCATGCTTTCCCGGATGGAATTGTTTCCCTTGAACGCAAAGCTCAGGTTGCTCACGCCTCCGACAATATGCGCGAGCGGCAAGTTTCGCTTGACATAGCGGCAAGTTTCGATAAAGGCTTTCGCGTAATCCGCATGTTCCGCCATTCCCGTCCCGATGGTCAGGATGTTCGGGTCGAAGAGGATGTCCTCCGGCGGGAAATCGAGCCTATCGACAAGCAGACGATACATCCGGGTGCAGACATCACGCTTGCGCTCGAACGTCGTCGCCTGGCCCTGTTCGTCAAACGCCATGCAGACAACCGCAAATCCGTGCCGCCGGATTTCTTCCGCCCGATACAGAAACTTTTCTTCGCCTTCCTTCAGGCTGATGGAATTCACGATTCCCTTCCCCTGGACGCATTCCATCCCGGCGACCAGCACGTTCCAGCGCGAGCTGTCTATCATCACGGGGCATCTGGCGACATTCGGCTCCGACATCAGCAGGTTCAAGAAATGCACCATCGTCTTTTCGGAATCGATCATGCCATCGTCGAGGTTCACATCGATTACCTGGGCGCCGTTCTCCGCCTGGAGAGCCCCGATGTTCACCGCTTCCGAAAAATTTTCCGCATGGATCAGGTTCGCAAATTTCCGGGAACCCGCAATGTTCAAGCGTTCTCCGATATTGACAAAGCGGTTGTCCGGTCCGACATCGAGGCTTTCCAAGCCCGAAAGCAAAATGTGCCCGCTCTTTTCGGGGACTTTGCGCGGCTCGCGCCCGCGGAGAATTTCCGCAAAATGCCTGATGTGCCCGGGCGTCGTTCCGCAGCAACCGCCCACGATGTTTACGAGCTTTTCGTCCGCATAGCGGGAAACCCACTCGCCCATCATCTCCGGCGTATCGTCGTAGCCGCCGAACTGGTTCGGAAGCCCGGCATTCGGATGCACGGAAACGCAGAACGGAGCGTTCTGGATATCGCGCAGGTGCGGGATCATGTCCTTTGCGCCGAGCGCGCAGTTGAACCCGATGCTGAACAGAGGGAAGCTCGAAAGCGAATGGAAAAAGGCCTTCGCCGTCTGCCCCGAAAGGATACGCCCCGAAGCATCCGTAATCGTCCCCGAAACCATGACAGGAAACATTTTCCCGCGTTCGTCGCAGATTTCCTGGATAGCATAGAGAGCCGCTTTCGCATTCAACGTATCGAAAACCGTTTCGACCAGAAGGATGTCCGCTCCGCCGTCGAGAAGCCCGTTCACCGAAACGCGGTACGATTCGACAAGCTCCCGGAACGTAACCGCCCGAGCCGCCGGATCAGAAACATCCGGGCTGATGCTCGCCGTCTTGGACGTAGGCCCGATGGAACCCGCCACGAAACGCCGAACGGGATTGACGCCCGCTTCGCATTCTTCCCGCGCCTTCATTTCAACGGCCCTTTTCGCCACTTGCGCACTCGCCTTCGCCATCTCGTAGGCAAATTCCGAAAGCCCGTATTCCCGCTGTCCGATAGGCGACGCGCCAAAGGAATCCGTTTCGATAATATCCGCACCTGCAGAAAGGTACTCGCGGTGAATCCACTCGATCCGATCCGGGCACGTAAGCGGCAACACATCGTTATTTCCCTGGAGTTCCTTCGAGAAGTCGAGGAAGCGTTCCCCGCGAAAATCCTTCTCGGTGAGTTTCAGCCGCTGGACCATCGTCCCGAATCCGCCGTCAAGAATCAGGATACGGTTTGCAGACTCTTCGAGCAATGCTTGATAAGATTCGGAAAGCGGCAGTTTCATAAGGCCTCGCAGTAGATATGCGTATTTTTATATATTCGCATAAAAGATAGTATTTTTTTTTCAAAAAAGGGAATTATTTTAAATCACGCAACCGAGTTTGCCCTCCAGGCATCCAAAGTTTGAAATGTCCGAAAACGAAATCGTACAGCGCCTCCGGGCCGGAGACTTAAACGCCCTGAAAGAACTGTGGACGGCAAACAGCGCCCATGTGCTGAATCTCGCCTTCCGCATTCTGCTCGACCGCGACAAGGCGGAAGACATCCTGATGGACGTATTTGTGGAAATCCCGGACGCCATCCACAGCTTCCGCGGGAAGTCAAGGCTCTCCACGTGGCTCTACACGCTCACGAAAAACGCCTGCCTCATGAAGCTCCGCAAGGAAAAGATCCACCTGAAAATCGAAACGACCCGCGCTTTCGAAATCGAGGAAACCGCATTCGGCAAAACGGAAAGTACCGAAACGGCTCTCGACCGGGAAGCCCTTTCTTACGGGCTAGCCGTTCTCACCCCGGAAATCCGCAGCCTCCTCTGGCTGAAAGACGCGGAAGGTCTCGACATCCAGACTCTTTCCGAAATTTTCAACGCCCCGGAAGGAACGCTCAAGGCAAGGCTTTCCCGCGCAAGGACCCAAGTCCGAAACATCCTCGAAAAGGAGATTCACCATGCTTGACGAAATCGATTTTTCCAAGTCGCTAAAGCTTGAACCGCGCAGCGATTCCTGGGACAAGGTTGTCTCCCGGATTGCGAAAAAACAAGAAAAGAAGGAAAGCGACAGGATCTTCGGATTTTCCGCGCTTTCCATCGCAGCGAGCCTCCTTCTTGTCGTCGGAGCAATTGCGATAAGCTTTACCGCCAAAACAACCGCGTTTTCAGACAGTCCGTCCGAGGAATACACGCTCGAATCCCTCACATGGTTCCATTCGCTGGGTTCCGGCGAAGCGGTCAGCACGTTTTCCACTCCAATCGACACTTATTACGCAACAAGGGAATGACCATGAAAAAAAGCGCCACACCGTTCTGGATTTGCGGACTTTTCCTCGCGGCAGCCGCCGGATTCTTTGCAAGTTCCGCGCTGCTTTGCCACGAAGTTCCACCGCAGCCAAAATTTTCCGAACCGTCCAAGCACGGTCAAGAGCTTTCCGAAAAAAAGAACCGCGAATTCAAGCGCCGGATCGATAACCAACTCGGACTTTCGACAAGGCAAATCGCCCAACTGGATTCCAACGGTCGCGCCTGCGATTCCATCCGGAAAGAATTGAAGAAAACGATTCACGAAAAGGAAAGGCGCCTCCACGACATCCTTGACGCGGATTCGGTAAACGAAGCGGACCTTCAAGTTGTCCGGATGGAACTTCTCATCCTGAACGAAAAGCGGCTCGATTCGCGTATCGCGGACATCCAGTTTTTCAAGAGCGTCCTGACCCCAGAACAGAAAATTAAGCTTAAGGAATTGCCACGGGAACGAGGCGAACCAAAGCGTTTTCCGACAAAGCAATAATAAATATTTTTGTAAGCGAAATAAAGAGCCATAAGCCCTTTTCAGCCGAACAAAAAAGATTTATATTGTGAGTGATTTCCTCCATACCCCAAACAAGCGTAGGCCTCTTCGGAGACCTACGTTTGTTTTTAAAGGCTTTTTATTCTGCACTCCCAGAGCAATCGACAGCATCCATCGCGCGCAAAATCACATCGACGCCGGAACCTTTCTTCGGCGATTCCTCGGACAAAATCTGCCGGAACCTTTTTCCCCCGGGAAATCCGGTAAAAAGGCCGTAAAGATGCTTTGTGAGAATCGTCAACGGAACGCCTTCCCGAAGCGCCTCTTCCACATAGGGAAGAAATGCCAGCAGAAGTTCCTTTCTGTTTTTCGGGGAACGGTCTTTTGTGCCAAAAATTTCGGAATCCGCATGGGCGAGAATCCAAGGGTTTGCATAGACCGCCCGCCCCATCATCACGCCATCGACATGTTCGAGATGCGACTTCGCCTGTTCAAGCGTCTTGACATCTCCGTTAATGGAAACATCCAGTTCGGGAAATTTTTCCTTGAGCCGGTAAACCGTCTCGTATCGGATCGTCGGTTTTTCCCGATTTTCCTTGGGTGAATAGCCGCGGAGCCTTGCCGTCCGGGCATGGATGATAAACGCATCGCATTTCGCGCCGGCAATAGTTCGAATAAAATTCTCGAAAAATTCCCAATCGGTAAATTCATCGACTCCTATCCGGGTTTTGACAGTCACGGGAATTTTTACCGCGGCTTTCATCGCAGCGACGCATTCCGCGACAAGATTTTTTTGCTTCATGAGAACCGCGCCAAAGGAACCACACTGGACGCGCTCAGAAGGACAGCCGCAATTCAGGTTCACTTCATCAAAGCCTGCGTCCTCGACCATCTTCGCGCATTCCGCGAGCATTTTCGGATCAGAACCGCCGAGCTGCAGCGCGACCGGATTTTCCACCGGATGATGCTTCAGAAATTTCGGTCCTGCGTGCAAAAGAGCATTCGCAACGACCATCTCCGTATAGAGCAGGACATTTTTGGAGAGAAGCCGCAGGAAAAAACGTTCGTGCCTATCCGTGAAATCGAGCATCGGCGCGATGGAAAGACGTCTATGAAAATGAAGCTTGGCAGAATCCATAGGCGAAAGCTAAAAATTTCGAACGGGGCTTGGGATGGCGATTGTGGGATTTGCCATTCCCGTGCACACTACAATGTCATTCCCCGGCTTGTCCGCCGCGGCGGACGCAGACACGGGAATCTCT
>CAVKXR010000162.1:0-5663 GCA_963660275.1 Oscillospiraceae bacterium | reverse complement strand
AGCCGGCCCTGAATGTTCTCGTCTTTCCGTTCTCCGCGCCGATTCACTATGCGGTCAAGAACGATGTCATCGAGACGGGAGTCGATGCGATTACGTTCGGGAAGGACAGGAACATCTTTATCTACCCGACGTTCAACCTGCGGCCCGGGGCGACGACGATGGTGGGTTTTGCCTACCGCCACCGGAACATGATCCTTGAAAAGGATTATTTTGTGTTCACGGCGGGCCTTTTCGCAAACAGCGATTTGGATTTTACCGCGCGCTATACGAAGCGCAACGTCTTCGGGACGGAATTTCTTCTCGGGGGACGTTTCGATTTTGAAATGGACCGTGACGGGGGAATGTCCGTGCCGCGCTCCCTCACCCTTGCGGATTCCGACGAGGAATTCTCCTATACCGATTCCTCCTATTCCGCGGAATTTCGGGTGGGAAGGCCACTTCCGGTGATTCCCAACATGGACTTCCAGGCGACTTTCGGCGTGGAACGGAAACGCTTTGACATCCCGGATGTCGGGGATACGGTTCTCTCGCAGCATCCGCTTTTCAACCCGTATGACCGTGGCCTCTACCAGAGATATTACCAGTTCCCGGTAAAGCTCGCCCTGACGTTCGACAATCTGGATGCGCCTTATGTTCCGACGAGAGGTTCCCGGCTTTCCGTTTCATGGAACTATACGCATGTAGGGGATTACGAAGGCCGAAACACCGCGCTCCGCTCCAACGAATTTTCGCATGACTACCAGGCTCTGGATTTTGTCGCCCAGCATTATTTTTATCTGGGAAAGGATTCGTCCAAGTATGGGCTTTCGGCGAAGGAAGCCCGCATGTCGCGAAAATTCTACACGGATTTTTCCTGGGAAGAGACGCTCCGGCTCTGGCGTCCCGAAAACATCCGGAACACCCTTCTCAACCGGAGGGTGCTCGCTGTGCAGTTCCGCTTGCGGCAGATGTGGGAAATGGAAGAGGGCGGCGCCCCTTTTACGGCCTTTTCGACGGCGAGTACGCGCTATCCGCTCCGCGGCTACAGCAGGGTTTACACCGATTACGCGATGAAGGGAATCTCGCTTGAATACCGCTGGCCTATCGACAGGCTGGTCGACGGGGTAATCTTTGACGAATATGTGATGTACGGGAGGACGTGGCATACGTTTGACAGCGAAAAGCTTCTGAACTCCTGGGGATTCGGGGTTCGGGTCCGCAAGCCCGACATGTATTTTTTCCGGCTGCAGATAGGCTTTCACGGGCTTTCCGGCTTTGTCCTTATCTGTACGATTGCGCCCGAATTCCGCTAGGAGGCCCGTGTTCTTCGGGTCTATTTTCGGGAAGGACGCTTTTTCTTCTGAAATTTGCTATCTTATGGCCAACATTTTTGTCCTAAGAAGGAAGGTTCATTTATGGCTAGAAAGAAAATCGCGCTTGTCGGCGCAGGTCAAATCGGCGGAACGATGGCTTTGGTTCTCGCCCAGAAGCAGCTCGGCGATGTCGTCCTTATCGACATTCCGCAGACTCAGGGTATGCCGAAGGGCAAGGCTCTGGACATCATGGAAGGCCGTTCCGTCATCAATTCTTCCGTGAATCTTTCCGGTTCTACGGATTATGCGGACCTCAAGGGCGCGGATGTCGTCATCGTCACAGCCGGTTTCCCGCGGATGCCGGGCATGAGCCGCGACGATCTTCTGGACAAGAACTGCGGCGTCATCAAGACGGTTGCCGAAGCAATCAAGACGAACGCTCCGAACGCTTTTGTCATCGTCATCACGAACCCGCTCGATGCGATGGTTTACAACATGCAGAAGCAGACCGGATTCCCGGCGAACCGCGTCATCGGTATGGCCGGCGTCCTCGACTCCGCGCGTCTCGCCTGCTTTGTCGCTGACGAACTCGGCGTTTCCGTCGAAGACGTCAAGGCGCTGGTCATGGGCGGCCACGGCGATACGATGGTTTCCATCTACGAATGCGTCTCGGTCGGCGGCATTCCTCTGCCGCAGCTGATGAGCAAGGAAAAGTTTGCCGAACTCGCGAAGCGCACTGCCGGTGCCGGTGGCGAAATCGTGAACCTGCTCGGACGCGGTTCCGCGTTCTACAGCCCGGCAACTTCCGCTATCCACATGGCGGAAGCCTACCTCCTCGACAAGAAGAGCGTGTTCTCCTGTGCGGCGAAGCTCGATGGCGAATACGGCGTAAAGGGCCTCTATTGCGGTGTGCCTGTCGTTGTCGGTGCAAACGGTGTCGAAAAGATTCTCGAAGTCAAGATGAACGACGAGGAAAAGGCCGCTTTCGCAAAGTCCGTCGAGGCTTGCCGGAAGAACGCCGAATGGGTCGATGCCCACACCTAACCGTTTTCTCCTGTAGAAACATTCACCCCGGAATTCTGTCTGGGGTGTTTTTTTGTAAAATCAAGGATTTCTTATGCTTTCCAAGGATACCAAGGATACTCTGAAAAAGGCGGTAGCGAATGTCCGTTCCGCGTCGCCGCTGGTCCACAATATCACGAACTTTGTCGTGATGAACAATACGGCAAACGCGCTCCTCGCCATTGGGGCGTCGCCCGTGATGGCGCATTCGATAGACGAGGTTGCCGACATGACAAGTATCGCTTCGTCGCTTGTCTTGAACATCGGGACGCTCGAAAAGTCCTGGGTGGATTCGATGCTTGTCGCCGGAAAAACCGCGATGGCGAAAAATATCCCGATAGTTTTCGATCCGGTCGGCGCCGGGGCTACGCCTTACAGGCTCCAGGTCTGCTTAAGGATTCTCGCGGAGCTGAAGCCTTCGATTATTCGCGGAAACGCTTCCGAGATAATGGCTCTGGCCAAGGCCGGCGTTAGGACAAAGGGCGTCGATAGCACGGCGTCTTCGGACGAGGCGCTTTCCTATGCGACGGAACTTTCGAAGGAAACCGGGGCGGTCGTGGTCGTGAGCGGAGCCGTCGATGTCGTGAGCGACGGGAAACGCGTGGAACGCATTCCCTACGGGCATCCCTTGATGGGCCGCGTCACGGGCATGGGATGCACGGCGACGGCGATTCTCGGAGCCTTTGCCGCCTGCTCGGACGATATGTTTCTCGCTGCCGTCTGCGGAATGGCGACGATGGGAATTGCGGGCGAAATCGCGGGGAAGACCGCTCGGGGAACGGGAAGCATGCAGGTGGAATTCCTGGATGCGCTCACGAACCTTTCGGATGCGGACATCGACGGGATTTTTTGTTAAATTCATCAAAAAGGAGTTTTATGCCGGAAAACCAGAATTTTGACGATCTCCTGGATCAGGAAATCCCCGAATTTACGAATGAGGACAATATCGAAAGCGCGATGAAACCGCGCGATTACAGTTCCCGCCGGATTCTTCTCTGGGAAGGCGATGAAAACCGCAGGAATTGTGCCGTCGAGGTGGTGTCGGGGCTTTTGACCGGAGCCTTTGTGGAAGGCGTCGCCACCGAAGCCGAGGCTCTCCAGAAGCTCGACGAGGAACTCTGGGATACTTTCGTTGTGGATTTTTACAACGAGGGATGTTCGGAGTCGGAATTTGTCAAAAAAGTGAATAACTACCCGAATTCGATTCTCGTCGCCCTGAACCTCGCCCCGTTCACGCTTCCCGAAGAGCGGAACCGCTACAAGATCGAACCGCTCCGCAAGCTTTTCGAAATTGAAAAACCGAAGAGCGATAGCGAACCGGACGGGCTTGAAGAAAATTTCGACGAGGATTCCTTGAAGGGGTAAGATGGCGGATTCCCGAATCGCTATCGAGCTTTCGCATGTTTCCAAGGAGTATCCGGGAAACGTCCTTGCGGTGAGCGATCTTTCGCTTTCCATCCGGGAAGGGGAATTTGTCGTTCTTGTCGGGCCGTCGGGCTGCGGAAAGTCTTCGGTGCTTCGGATGATCGCGGGGCTGGAATCGCCATCTTCGGGAAGCCTTTTCTTGCACGGGAAGGATGCGAAGAACCTGGAACCGAAGGACCGCGATATTGCGATGGTTTTCCAGAGTCACGCTCTCTATCCGCACTTGACCGTGCGCGGCAATCTGGAGTTCGGGCTGCGGATCAAGGGAAACTATTCGGCGACGGAAATCCGGGAACGTATCCGCGAAGCGGTCGATATCCTGGACTTGGAACCGATTCTCGACCGAAAGCCCAAGCACCTTTCCGGCGGGCAGAGGCAGCGGGTCGCGCTCGGACGCGCCCTTGTGCGGAAACCGAAGATTTTTCTCTTTGACGAGCCTCTTTCGGGGCTAGACGCCAAGATGAAAAACCAGATGTGCGTCGAACTTGGACGTTTGCATTCCCGCTTGCAGGCGACGATGGTCTTTGTGACGCATGACCAGACCGAAGCGATGACGATGGGCGATCGGATTGTCTGCCTTGACGGCGGAAAAATCCAGCAGGCGGGGACGCCGATGGAACTTTACGAACATCCCGAGAACGAGTTTGTTGCGGGCTTTATCGGGGTTCCGCCGATGAACCTCTTTGCCGCTCAGTGGACGCCCGATGGGCTTTTTTTCGAAAAGGCGGCATTTCTTTTTCCTGTATCGGATGGTTTCGAAAAAAGGTTCCGGGGGATTCCCCGGTTGCTAGTCGGTGTCCGGCCCGAATTCTTTACGGTGGCGCAGGCTTCGCCGGATGCGATTTGCGCGACCATCGAGGTTTTGGAGCATCTTGGCTACGAAACGCTGGTCTATGCGCAGGTAAACGACCTGAGCCTTGTCGTACGCGTTCCTCCCGGAAAACGCTTTGCCGTAGGGGAGAAAATTTACCTTTTGCTCTCCGAAAAAAATCTCCGCCTGTTTGACATTTCGACCGGGGCGTGTATCCGCTGATGCGCTTTCTCCAAAACATCCTGGCGGTTCTTTTCGCCTTTTTGATTTTCGGGTGCGCATCGGACGATTCGGAAAAAAAGGAAGTTCTGCAGTTTTGGATTATGCCGAACAGCCCGGACCCTTTGACGGACATGCAGCACCTGCTGCGCAATTTCGAGCTGGAAAATCCGGGCATCGAAGTCCAGGTGACGGTTCTCGACTGGAGCGTCGCTTGGACGCGGATCACCGCCGCGGCTTCAACCCAGAGCGGTCCCGACGTTGTCCAGATGCCGACGACCTGGGCTGCGTCGATTACGGCGATGGACGCTCTTCTCCCCTTGGATTCCCTGATCGATGTTTCCGGCGGGGATTCCATCTTTGCTCCCGTTTCCATGAAGTTTGCAAAGCCTGTCGGTGAGAACCACGTGACGTCCGTCCCTTGGTTTCTGGATGTGCGACCGCTCTATTTCCGCAGGGACGTCCTTTCGAAGGTCGGCATCGATTCGGAAAAAATTCGGAACAGGAACGATTTTCGAAGCGCGCTTTCGCAGATTCGGAAGGCGAACCTGAACATCGAAGGTCTCCCGATTTCCCCGATTGGTTATCCCGGAAAGCACGACTGGAACGTCATCCATAACTTTGCGCCTTGGATTTGGGGCGCGGGCGGGGATTTTCTCGATTCGTCGGCGCGCGAAAGCCGGCTCGCTTCGAAGGAAAGCGAAAACGGAATCCTGTTTTACCTGGGGCTTGTCCGCGACGGTTTCAACAGCCGGCGGAATCTCTCCAAGAATACGAACCAGGTCAGCATGGATTTTGACGAAGGAAGGCTCGCTTTCTGGTTTGACGTGACGAACAAGACGCTCTACCTGGAC
>CAVKXR010000161.1:0-5681 GCA_963660275.1 Oscillospiraceae bacterium | reverse complement strand
CAAGTACAAGGTTCGTTCCGGGGACAACTTGAGTTCTATCGGGCGCAAGTTCGGCGTTTCTGTTTCTAATCTCAAGAAGTGGAACGGTCTCGACGATTCGGGGAACATCAAGGCCGGGGATTTTCTTTACGTGGCACAGCCTCGTACCGAAACATTGGATTCCGCGGCTTCGGGGGCGTCAAAGCCTGCAATAAAAAACTCCCAAACGACAGCCAAGAGTTCCGCGACTCCGAAAAAATCCGCTTCGGAAAACTTTGTTTCGCACACGGTCGTTTCCGGGGAATCGCTCTGGGACATCTCCCGAAAATACGGCGTCTCGATTGAGGAGATAGTCGAATGGAACCGTAAAAAATCGACGAAGGTGAAAGCCGGCGAAGTCTTGAAAATCAAGGTTCCGCGTTAGATTTCTATCTTTTCCCTATGGCGATTTCTAGCAATTTATCTTCAAACGGCGAACTATGAAAAAAGCGTTTCGTATTATCGGAATCTGTGCGCTTGTTCTTTGCATCCTCTTTTTTGCGCTGTGCCTTTTGGCTCCCCGAATCGCCAAGGGTTATGTCGAAAGCCATTCGAAAGAGCTTGTCGGTCGGCGCGTCCAGATAGAAAGCGTCTCGTTCAACCCATTCCGCTTTTCCGTCTCCGTCAAGGGCTTTGCCGTCTTTGAAAAGGACGATTCGACGACGTTCGCCTCGTTCCGGGAATTTTATGTCAACGCCGATCCGCTGCGACTTCTCACGGGAAACATTTCCCTCTCGGAAGTGCGGCTGGATTCTCCTTTTGCGCGGATCCAGAAGGATGGGGAAGTTTTCAACTTCTCGGATATCCTCGGGCGGTTTGCTTCGGATTCGGCGAACGCTTCCGCCGAAAAAAAAGACTCCGCGCAGACGAACTCGCTCCCGTTCGGGATTTCCATTCGGCAGATTGCGATTCTTTCGGGCAACATTCTCTATGACGATAACGAGGTGAACTCCCACATCGGCATCCGGGATTTTTCGCTGCGCATTCCCGAGGTCTATTTTTCGAACAGGAAGACGTCGCTCGGCGTGAACCTCGAATTTGCGGACGGCGGAGCCTTGCATGTGGAAAGCGACTATGCGATGGAAAGCGGGGATTTTGCGGTGAATGTCGCCCTCTCGAAATTTTCCCTGTCGGCGGTAAAGCCTTACCTCGAAACCGCCTTGAATTTCAAGGAGCTTTCGGGAACGGTGGATGTTGCACTTTCGCTTTCGGGAAATGCGAACGATGTTTTGTCTTCCGTGGCGCGGGGAAGAGTTTCGCTCGACAGCGTCCTTCTCACGGAAAATTCCGGGAAGACGATGGGCGTGGAATCGCTCGAAATCCAGATAGCCGAGGCGAACCTGAAGGAAAACCGCTTTGTCGTGGATTCCGTTTCGGTGCGCGGCGCGGACGCCCACTTTGACCTGTTCCGAAATTCGAACAATATCGAAGCGCTTCTTTCCAAGAAAAAAGCGGGGGAAAAATCGGATTCGGCTATCGCGGCGAAATCTCCGGCGGCGGATTCTGCGAAGCCGGCGAAGCTTGATTTGCTGGTGAAAAATTTTTCCGTCGCAGACACGCGCTTCGCCTTGGAGGACCATACGGTTCCGGGAGGCTTCCGCTATGTGGTTTCGGGAATTTCGGTCGGGGGAATTTCGGTCGGGGCTTCGAATGTCGCGCTCGACAGGGAGGCGAACGTCGATGTCCGGGCATCCCTTCCGCATGGCGGTTCGGTGAAGGCTTTTGCGAAGTTCAACCCGGCGGACGCGAATCGCTTGAGTGCGAACGTTTCGGTGAAAAATGTTTCGATGAAGGATTTCTCCGTCTATTCGGAATATTACACGGGCTATCCCATCACGGCGGGAGCTTTCGGGTTTGCGTCCGACAATCTTATTCGGGACGGAGAAATTGACAGCCGGAACAACATCGATATTTACAATTTGACGGTCGGGGACAAGCCTTCCGGGGCGAAGCCCGAATACACGGTGCCGATGAAAATCGCGCTCTACATCCTCAAGGACAAGGATGGAAAGATCGCGTTTGACGTTCCCGTGAAGGGGAATCTCCGGGACCCGAAGTTTTCGTATGGGAAGATTATCTGGCAGACGGTGATGAACCTGATGGTGAAAGTGGCGCTTTCCCCGGCGAAGTTCCTGTTCGGAGGCTCGGCGCCGAGCGATTTCCCGTTTGACATCGCGGCGGACGACTTTACGAGCGAGCAATACGGCATCGCTTCGGACTGGACGCGTGTCCTTTCGGAAAGACCGGGAGCGATCCTTACAATCGTCGAAGCGTTCCGTCCCGAAGAGGAACTCGAAGCGTTTGCGCTGGCTGAGGAAAAGCTCGACTTCTACAGGCAGGGGACAGGACGCTCGGAACTCACCCCGGTCGATAGGAAAGCAGCGCTTGAAGTGGACGTTGCGGACGATGCGTTCAAGGCTTTTGACGCTACATGGTCTCGCCCGTCGGATGCGGAACTTCGTGCGCGGATGGAGAAGCTTTCCGCTCTGCGCCGTGAAAAGCTTCTGAAGGCTCTTTCCGCCCAGGCAGGCGTAACGGCGAAAAATCTGGCCGTGCGAAAGGCAACGGCGAAGGAAATGGCCGCTTTGGGCAAGAAATCTCTTTATCGAATGGTGGTCGAATTCCCGTGAAGTGGATGCTCTGGATTTTTTTAGCCGCGACGGCGTTTGCGGGAACGCCCGCTTTTGAACGGGTGCTTCTGCGCCCTTCGGCGGATTCGCTCGTGTATTTTCGGGTCGATTCGATTGTTGTGGAAAACGGGGACGCGTTTGACGATTCCAAGGCTTATTCGTGGGCGGACAGCCTGGTCTATGCGCTTGGAAACGTCATCCACATCGAAACGCGGAAATCCGTCGTGGAGCGGCTTGTCCTCTTTGATGTCGGCGATTCGGTTAACTTGTACGAACTCATCGAGAGCGAAAAGAACCTGCGGAACCAGGCCTATATCGCCGATGCGCATATCACGCGGGAAATTTCTCCGTCGGGGAAGAACATCGTCCGGGTGAAGACAAGCGATACGTGGACGCTCACGATTCCGCTTTCGGTGGAGCGTCCGAGCGACGGCCCGCTTTATTACGGGATAGGAATTTGGGAAAACAATTTTCTCGGCTTTGGCCAGACGATCGGCGTCTATTATTCGCACGACGAGTTTCGCGACCGCTTCATGGGCCTTTACAACAACAGCAACTTTCTCTTTCGGCATAACGCCTTCGAAGCGTCCATTTCGCGGAACACGGACGGTTACACGCACTATGCGACGATGTACAGGCCTTATCTTTCGCGGAGCAAGAACGAATGGGCCTATACCGCAGCGGGATACTTGAACAAGTCGGACGTAAAGTATTACTGGACGGGGAAGCTTCCGACAAAAACGGTGGATGTTTCTGTCGCCGACAGCGTCCGCGAATCCCTTTCGGCATTCAACCGGAAACACGGAAACGAGATTCTCCGGGTGAAGCGCATCGAGGAAGATTCGGCGAGCTTCCGGCTGGGACATTCCTTCGGCGGCGAGGAATTCAAGATTTACTTGGGCCTGAGCTACGACTACCATCGGCTGGGACGCTCTTACGCTTCGGTTTCGCGGAAAATTTTCCTTTTGGACGGCGAACCGACCGCTGTGGATTCCGCCTCGGTCCGGGACTGGATTCCCGAAATGCTCGATTCGCGTTTTGGGGCGAGCATTACGCTTTCGCGGATTCGCTACGACCGCCTTGTCAATTTTAAACATGCGAAGTGGACGGAAGATGTCGATAAGGGCTATTCCGTGAAGCTCGGAATTTCCAAGAACTGGAAGTCGCTCGGGGCGATGGACGACGATGCGCGCTTGGATTACGGAATCTACCTGGCTCTCGGTTCGCGGATGCACCACCTTATCTTGAACGCGAAGTCGCATTTCTATTTTGATTCGGATTCGCGCCGCGACATCTACGAGTTCGCTTCGGCGGAATACATCTGGCGTTCGAACGAATGGTTCTCGACGAGGGTTTCGGGCTATATGGATGCCTTCAAGCGGTCCGCCTACGGCAGGCAGCTTTCGCTAGGCGGTCTCCAGAACCAGGAGTTTTACGGATTTCCGACTTATCTCTATACGGGGCAGGCGCGCTTTTACGGGCAGATCGAGGAGCGTTTCTTTCCCCATTTCGAAATCGGGACGGTCGCTCCGGTGTTTGCGGCTTTTTTCAAGGCGGGGGAAACCGCTTCCAAGGTTCATCTCTTTGAACCGGACGATCTGACTTACATCGCCGGTTTCGGAATCCGCTTTGCGATGACGAAATCCGTTTCGGGGCTTGTGAACCACTTGGACTTTAGCTGGCCGCTCAACGGACCGCTCGTTTCCCCGTATCCGCGAATCGCCCTCATCGGGCTTTTCTCCCTTTAATTTTTGAGGTTCTATGCACAGGAAGCTTTATCTCGTCGAAATCGGAGTGGGAATCGTCGCCATGGTCCTCGGGACATGGATTAGCGTTCTCGTTTTTCGGGAAGGCTTTTTCGCCGGGGCGCTGATGCTCGTGGTGACGGGAACCCTGAGCGTGCTTCTCGGATTCAAGGAATACAAAAACATCCACGGACCGTCTTGGCAGGAGACTTTTCTGAAAATCCTCCGACGGACGATGCTTTTCTTGAACTTGATGCTCTCGATTGTTGTCGCCGGAACTCTTGTTTCGATGCTAGCCGCCTAGATTATTCCGCGTTTGCCGGGGTGAGCTTCTTGAACTGTTCCCGGTAAGAGGCTTCGTCGATGCGGGCATACTTGGAAACGATCGTTCCGAACAGGTAGAAAGCGGAATCCTTTTCGACGCGCATGGAGAAAGGCATATCGAGCGAGTTTGTCCCGGTGAGGACGGAGTCGCCTTCGATGTGGGCGGAAAGGTCCCCGTTGATGTTGCGGATCGTGTAGAGGTTTTCGCCGGGCGCGGTCTGGAAAACTTCGAAAATCATGTTGTCCTCGCCTTGCCAGAAACCGGTGAAGACGGGCTTTTCCTTCGTCGAGCAGGAAGCGAGGAACGAAAGCGCGATGGCCGATGCGAAGTACAAAACTTTTTTCATATTTTTCTCCATTCTCTGGATAAGATAATAAAACACGAAGAGAAAATCTATCTTTCTCCGGTATGAAGCGTTTCTTTTTGGGATGTCTTTTTGCCGTGTCGCTTGCCTGTGCGGAATGGGGCGTGAAAGATGTCCACGCCTTGCTGTTGAAGCGGACCGAGCAAAAGCCCGGTGTGCAGACGGGGAAGCTTGAACCGGCGCTGGATTCGGCGGGTCTTGTCGCTGTCGCCGAGTTTCACCGGGTGATGGGAGATTCTTACCGCCCGACGATTACGAGCGCAAACGATTTTGCCTGGCATGTCCGGTTTTCCAAGCATTATTACAACAAGGCTTTGGACTTCCGGCTTTTCGACGTTCCCCGTGAAAAGCGTTCCGAACTGGTCCTTTCGATTCGCCGCAAGCTGGGGAACCGCTTCCGCGTCCTGTGGGAAAATGTCGGTCGGAGCGGCGAGCATCTGCATATCGAACTTTTAGGTGATTAGGTGGTTAAATTGTAGGAATCGGGAATTGGGTCGCGGACGTCTAGGCTTTAGGGACAAGTTAAGCGGGACACGGAAATCCGGGGCCTACCCGGCCAGGGGCAAGGTAGGGGGACCTTTCCGAGTTGCGAAGGCCAA
>CAVKXR010000160.1:0-5722 GCA_963660275.1 Oscillospiraceae bacterium | reverse complement strand
GTCAAATTCAGGGCGATTGAAATACATAAAAAGATAATCGGTTAGGAGCTTCTGGGTATCACGCACTCTAAAAACAATGTAGGATGATGAAACTATATATGTATCACGGGTATTATTATGTGCAAGAGTAATTTTTTCACCATTTCGTGATGTTACAGTAACATAGGCAAAATCATTCGGTTTCACCAATTTATAGGGCCTTAGCGATACACCGCTCATATCAGCCTTTGTTTCTATAAAAACCTTTTGAATAGATATTCCTTTTACATCATCAATCGAATAGACTAAGTTATCATTTCGTTCATCACACTGTTCTATCAGCGTCCCTAATTTATATTTACTCAATCCCATAGCCAATCCCCCTGAATGCATCTTCCAGCATCTGCTGGGATTTCTTTTCCTGCTTCATGACCGCCTGCATTTCCACCTGAATACGAGCCATTTCCTTTTCATAGTCGATTTCCAGATCATGGTCAATAAATTCGATGTATTTGCTCGGCGTCAGCGCCCAGTTGTTCTGCTCGATCTCCTCAATGTCCACACTGCGGTAAAGCTCCGGCACCTCATAGCAGCTACCGTCCGTTCCTTCGCTCTGCCAGGTGTGGTAGATGTCGGCAGCTCTTTCGATTTGGGTGCTGTCCAGCAGGACTTTTTTCCTGTTCTCGCCCTTTACCGGATTTTCCGTCCAGGTACGCAGGTCCATGAACAGAATCTCGTATTCTCGGTTACGCAGGTTTCTGCCGTGGTAGCTGCCGCCCTTTTTGTTCTGGTTCAGAATCCAAAGGGTAACGCTGATGTCCGTGGTGATGAACAGTTCACGCGGCAGAACAATAATCGCCTCCACCTTATCATTCTGAATCAGCTTTTTGCGGATTTCCAGTGTGTCGCTGTCGTTCAGTGCGCCGTTGGCAAGCAGGAAACCTGCCACGCCTGTCTGCTTCTTCAGGTGCGAGAGTATATGTAAAATCCACGCATAGTTGCCGTTGCTCTCCGGCGGCGTCTGGTAATCCGCCCAGCGAGGGTCATGCTCCAAGATGCTGTCATACCAGTTTTTGAGGTTGAATGGCGGGTTTGCCATAATGTAATCGAAGTATAAGCCCTTGTGCAGATCGTTCAGAAAGCTGGAATCGCTTGTTTCGCCAAGATTATGGCTGATGCCGCGCAGTGCAAGGTTCATTTTGGCAAGGCGATAGGTCGCAGGCTCTTTTTCCTGTCCATATACATTGATACGGTTAATATCACCCTGCTTGGATTTTACAAGCGCCGCACTCTGGATAAACATACCGCCGGAGCCACAGCACGGGTCATACAGCGTGCCGTCATACGGTTCGATCATCGTAGCGATAAGCTGAACGGCATCATGCGGCGTATAGAACTCGCCCTCTTCCTTGGTAGCATTGACCGCAAATTCTTTCAGAAAGTATTCGTATACACGACCGATCAGGTCTTTTTCCTCGCCAAACTGCTTATGGCTGATCTTGTTGACCTCATCGATCAGCTTTTTGATGTCGTTTGCGCCGAGGTTGCGCGTGGTAAAGGTGCCCTCCACAAAACAGCCTTTTAACTGCTTGGAGCCTGCCGCAATGCTGTGGAGCGCATTGTCCAGTGCCACATTCAGCTTGGGTGCAGACGTATTGATGATAGTAGACCATCTTGCCTCCGCCGGCAGATTGTATGTGCCGTCCGCAAAGGTGGCATCATCAAAGAACGCCGCACGGATATTTTCATCGTCCGGGTCAAGCCCCTGTTCCAGCAAGGTCTGGCGGAGCTTCTCCACACCGTCCTCATATTTTTCACCGATAAAACGCAGGAACACCAGCGTCAGCATCATATCGCGCTTTTCAAAGAAAGAGCCGGAGTTTCGTGCCGCACGCAGTATATCTCTGCACTTAAAGAGGATCGCATCCAAGTTAAAAGCGTTCTGCAAACTTTTATCGAGAGGCATCGGAAACTCCATCTATTAAAAATGTTTCACACCGTATAAAAAATTATTTCATCGCGTCGAGAATCGCCCGTTCCAAGGCGCGTTCGTTTGGCGCTCCGGGCCAGACTTTCTGGATGTAGCCGTTTTCGTCGAGAAGCATCAGCGTGGGAACCGCGGAAATTCCGTAGCGGCGCCACATTTCCTGCGTCGCGTCGCGGTAGAGCGGATAGGGAGACGGATGTTCCCGGTAGAAATCTTCGAGGACGCCCGAAGATTCGCTCGAAACGCCGATGACTTCCAGGCCGCGGTCGCCGAGCTTTTCGTAAAGCCGTCCGAGAATCGGAAGCGTCATGCGGCACGGTCCGCACCACGTCGCCCAGAAGTCGAGAAGCGTCGCCTTGGGCTTTTTTTTCCGCTTTTCGCCGTTCCGGTAAAAGTTCTTTTCAAACGCGACTGCCTTGCTCCCGATCGACGAACCGGTCAGGCTCGAAATGTCGTCGGGGCGTTCCGTCATCGAAACCTTTTCCGAAAATTTTTTCCCGTCGCGTAAAAGTTCGAGCGAAACCTTTGTCCCCGCCTTGGCGTTCGAAAGTTCCGACTTGACCACGTTCATCTCCGTAATCTTCCGACCGTTGATTCCGACGATCAGGTCTCCCGGCTGGACATTTTTCCCGACGGCGCCCGACCCCGGATGGATTCCCTGGATTTTCAGCGCGATCTGGTCCTTGTACGGTTCGGACTTGAACGAGATGCCGAGCCACACCGCCGAAAAGGAATGTGCTACAAGAAACAAAAGACAGAAGAAAATCCGGTTCCAAAAATTCATCACTTAGACCTCTAGAAAAAGACAAGGGCGAAATGCCCGGAAAAGACGGTGCTCGCATTCCGCGTCGTGAAAGATTCCTTCCGGTCGAGCGTTTCGCCAATCAGGTAGGAAATCCGGAGCTTTGCCTGGAGCGCAAAGCGGGCCCGCGGCCACGGCTTCATGTTCCGCCCGTAATCCACGAAGATGCGCGGAGAGGCGCGGTATTTTCCGTCCTTTTCGAAAAGTACCGCGCCCGAGCCGATTCCCAAAAAATCGTCCGCCCCGATATAGCGGTCAAGCTCTAAATCCGCTTCGTGGACAGGCTCGGAAATTCCGAGCGAGACGTTCGCTCCCAGACCGAAATCGTTTTCGAAACGATAAGCGAGAAGCCCTTCGAGCGCGATGTCCAAAGCCCCCAGATAAAAGGAAAACGAACTTCCCCCGCCAAGCGCAAGTCCCCGCTCCACGTCGAGCGACTTCGCTTCCTCTTCGGCGGCGTCCCTTTCGAGGAAAAAGCCGGCATGGGCAGAAGCGCAAAAGGCGAAAACGAAAAAAAATCCGAGAAGCGCGCGCATCGAAAATTAGTTTATGTGCAATTCCATCACGTTCGAAAAGCCAGCTGCGGCGAGAGCCTCGGAAAGTTCCTTTCGCATGGCATGGGCAGGCATCCAGCGGAACGCGCAGACACTGTAACATTCCACGGCGTCGGCACCGGCGCGGAGAAGGTCGAAGATTTTTTTCCCATGGTCGATTCCGCCGCAAGCGATTACGCTCAGCTGCGGGAAACGGGACTTGACAAAAGTTGTCATCCGATACGTGTTCGGGTAGAGCGGTCGCCCGCTGAGACCGCCCTTGTCGCCGTCCGCGCGGAGAGCCTTCAAATCCTCGTAGCGGGCCTTTGTCGAAAGCGCACCGAGCTTTTTCGTCGGGTAGGTGTTGCCGAGGACGACACCGGAAACGCCAAGGTCGGAAAGCACGCCGAGCGTCGCCGAGAGAGCCTCTTCCGGCATGTCCGGGCTGAGCTTCGCATAGACGGCCTTTTTCACGGGCTGCGCATTTCGAAAGTTCATCACTTCGCCGAATAAGGCTTCGATGAAACGCGTATCGAGGTCCAAACGGTTCTCGCCCGTATTCGGACAGCTCGCGTTGATTTCGAGGTAATCTGCGGCATCGTAGGCCCGCTCGAAGCATTCGAGGACATCGGCAAGCTTTTCTTCTTCCGAAAGAAGACCCGGGGTTTCCGCAACAGAAATTCCGACGGAGAGACCGTTCCGGTGCGCTCCGTCGATTTGGGTTTTGACCCGTGCGGCAACCTTTTCGACGCCATCGTTGTTCAGTCCCATGCTGTTATAAATCGCGCGGTCGCGCTCTAAAAAGCCGATGCGCGGACGGTGCGTGTTCCCTTCGCGAAAACGCCTGGTGACTGTTCCGACCGAAATTCCGCCGAATCCCAGGTTCGCATAGTCCGCAATCCGAACCGCGGTCTTGTTCGCTCCCGCCGCGAGGATAATCGGAGAGGCAAGCGTAATCGGCAGGCTTCCGTCCCGAAAGCGGATGACGGTTTTCAATTCCGGGCAAAGGTTCGGTCTGCCGCCGAGAAAGGGAATGTAAGGGGCAAAGCGCGCCACGTGCTTCAGGGAATCGTGCCGAAATTCCGGGGATTTCCGAAAGACGCTCCGAATCAGCGCGAGAAGCCTGTCACCTTTCGACAGTTTATAGTCGTAATCTTTGTTAAAGCCTGCCATATTTGATTAAATTAACAAAAAACAATTCACCGGTATGAGGAATCCCCCATGAACGAAACTTTACCGGCGCGCATCCACGAGATGTTTCCGCGCTACGTCGAACTCCTGAAAGCCCTGATCCGCATTCCGTCCATCAGCTTCGACCATTTCGACCAGAACGAAGTCCGCCGCTCCGCCCAGGCGGTCAAGGCTCTCTTCGAAAGCTACGGTTTTACGAATGCGCAGCTTCTCACGCCAAGGAGCGGACGCGCTTCCGTCTTTGCCGAGCTGAAGACGCATCCCGAAAATCCGACCGTCCTGCTCTATGCGCATCACGACGTGCAGCCGACAATGCGAGAAGCCCTCTGGGAAAGCGCGCCTTTTGCGCCCGAGGTTCGGAACGGACGCCTTTACGGGCGCGGCGCCGCGGACGACAAGTCGGGAATCATCCTGCACATTGCGGCGGTCTCCCAAGCGCTTGCCGTATGTGGCGACAGGATGCCGAACATCAAGTTCATCATCGAGGGCGAAGAAGAGTGCGGCAGTTCGGGCTTCGGGGAGCTTCTCGAAAAACATCGGGAGCTTCTCCGGGCCGATGCGGTCATCATCGCGGACCTTTCGAACTTTGCCGCCGGAACCCCGTCGATTACGACATCGCTCAGAGGGATGTCCGCCGTTTCCGTCATCGTCAAATCCGTCAAAGCTCCGCTCCATTCGGGTTCCTGGTCAGGCCCCATTCCCGACCCGGTGCAGGCGCTCTGCAAGATGGTAGCTTCGCTCACGGACGTGGACGGGAACATTCTGGTGGAACATTTTAACGACGGCATCGCGGAACCGACCGAAGAAGAACGCAAAAGTTACCGGGCGCTCCACTACACGGAAGAAACTTTCCGCAAGGAATCGGGGATGCTTCCGGGGACAAAGATTCTCGGCGGCAAGGATTCGATTCTCGAAACGCTCTGGCGTAAACCTTCCCTCGTCGTCACGGCGTTCGAAGCGGGATCGCGGACCCAGGCGGGAAACGTTCTCCAGGATTCCGCTTACGCGCGCATCGGCATCCGGCTCGCTCCGGGAATGCAGACGGAACGCGCGACAAGGCTTCTCGAAGAACATCTCAAGAAGAACTGCCCCGACGGTCTCACGCTCAGCCTCATTCCCGAAGACGGGGCGAATCCTTTTACGACGGACATTTCGCATCCCTACTATGCGCTCATGAAAGAAGCGATGACCAAAGCCTACGGGACAGAAGCCAAGTACATCGGCTGCGGA
>CAVKXR010000159.1:0-5842 GCA_963660275.1 Oscillospiraceae bacterium | reverse complement strand
AACCACGCCAGTTCACTTGGGCTCGTAATAACATAATATGTCGTTCCATCAACTTCTTTCGATGTTGGTCTTGATGTGGATCCGTCCCAGTCTTCGGCAAAGGCTCCTGTTACGAGGCAGAGAGCTAGTATCGATATGAGTTTCTTTAACATTTTTTTCCTCATGGTTAAACTGCGTTCTGTGCTGTGTATTTTACAAACATTGCTATTTTTGCGTCTGAAGGTATTTGGCCAGAAACTTTAATAGTCCATTGCGATGAGTTGTCCAAGGAAATTCCCTCAAACGGTAAATATTTATCACCGGCAAAGTGAATGTCAACCTGATCTTCTTTCGTTTGAGCCATACTGCTGGACCAACATGTTCCCGAGCTTGATTGGTCTGAAAGTGAAATTTCTGCATTGATGCAAACATATGGAGGAATCCCCGAATCAGAGAAGACCTGTACAAAAACATCTACTATTTTTCTGTCATTGCAGTTTACGAAATTTTCAGATATCAAACTACCTAAATTCGTAATCTGATACTCAAAAAATGAATCCGTTTCCTTAGATGTTTTCATATCTTCAGTGAGCAAAACAGGTCTAGTTATTACAGCCCTGTAGTGGTCTTTTTCCAAATAGGCCTTTTCCATTCTTCGCAAGTCTAGCAATATTTTTTCAGGAGCGAGCAGGCCCTTACGGAAGTTGTCCCAATAATCGTTTTTGATAAAGTTGTAATCAGCGTCCGTTTGTCCTTCTATTTCAAAATGGTAAACCCTTTCCGCCATCCTGGCTACATCCACCAACAAGGCTACATAGTTTCGGAATACTTTGCCCAGTTCCTTTTCAAGCCAAGCATACAGTTCGCTATTCGTGAATTTTTCGCTCAAAATTTCGTAAACCTGTTCAGAGCGTAGAATTTCATTTTCAATGCTCTTGTGTTTCTTATCAACCTGCTGCGTCTTGATTTCGTTTACGACTTCCTGCTTTTCGACTTCGACGATTTCGGCGTCGGCAAGTTCATCTTCGATGGCCCATTCCTTTTTGAGACGTTCCTGCTCCGCCTGCAGCTTTACCTTGGCGGCATCGAGCTGCCTTTGCGCAAATCGCGCTGCATAGCTTTCCGCTGCACTCACCAGATTTTCGGCGAGTTTTGTGCCGCCTAGAGATTCAATGTCGAAGCGTGGTCCGCCAAATGCGTTGGTAACGGCGCCGTATTTAAAATCGGGAATCTTGAATGTCGCGGACGCCATGCTGCGGACCTTCTCGACTGTTTCCTGAATTTTTGCGACCTTTTCCATCAGCTTCTGGTACTTTTTCTCGGTCGCCGAAACGACATGCATCGTCTTCTTTTTCTTGGCTGCGTTCTGTTTTGCGGTCTTCTTTTCTTCAAGGCGGACCTTTTCCGCTTCCAGAGACTTGATTTCCATTTCGTGCACGGCTTTGCTTTCGGCAACTACCGCCTTGTCGCACTTCGCCTTGAACTCTTGCAACTGTTCGGCATCCTTCTTTTCCAAGATGGCGAACAGATCACGACCCATCTGGCAAGCGTCCTTCGCCATATCGACAGCAAGTTTGACAATCACACGGAAACGATAAATGGAACGTTCATCGTTTGTCGAATTTAAAATGGAATCGACAGATACGCCCAGCGCTCGGGCTTTCGCAAGCATTCCCGGGTCGATAGGCGGGGCGAATAGAGCTAGTGTACGCTTTACACCCTGAATGTTAAGGCTGTTGTGAATCTTGTAAAGCCTGTCGGCAACCGTATCCCAATAGGAGAACAAGGTATCGTTTCTCGGCACAGCGAAGTAGAACATCGATTCGATGATATTTCCCGTACGCTTCGCTCGTTCATCCATTTTGCGGATTTCTAGAACCTTCGCTTTGTCTTTACCAATCAGTGCCGAGTTTTCGTATTGGATAAAGGCGTTGCCCAGATCATCGGTTTTCGAAAGTAATTGTCGAACCGTCAAAGGCGAAGTCGGTTCCGGTTCTGGAGCTTCCGGACTTTTGGGACCGAGCAGTTCGACTGCAAGTAAGTAGAATTGGATTGCCAAATTTACGGATTCCGTGGTATCCTTCGAAAACTCCTGGTCGCCCCAGCCGATAAGAGCGTCCAAATACTTCATTACCACATACTTTTGGTAAGCTACGTTGCGGTAGCGGGCAATCAAGTGCGGGTTGAACGGATCGTTTTTCCACTTATCCACAAGCGATGAGAGCGCGGAACGGTCCGGGAGTTTATCCTGTTTCGTCGGAAGTCCCAACATTTCCAAAACAGATTTGTCGGCATCCTTGTTTGCAAAGAACGGAAGGAATTTCCAATAGCGCGCCCCCTTGGGCAAATCCTGGATAAAGTCCTTGGTCCTTTCGTATGACGAGTATTTTTCTTTAGGATCGAATACCAGTTGCAGCCATAGGAGCGCTTCTTCGTAATTCTGTTCCGCGATCATCTTTTCTGCGATGAGCATCGGGACATAGAAGAATAGTTCCCAGTTGTACATAGCATTCGCTCCGCCCCATACAAAATCGACCATGGGTGCGGGATACGGTCCATCGACATTCGCCTTGTTCGGCCAATAGTTGTAGCGGAAAATCGTCTGCCCTAGATCCCACGCCTGCCAGTCACCCGCCATATAGTAGCCGAGATAGACGCTGAAATAGTAGTTGTAATACGAGTAGGAGTAATAGTAGCTATCCGAAATCGGCAAAGCCTGCGTTTCACGAGTATAGAGCCATTTGGTTCCTCCGTCGCGATAACGCTTGTAGAAGTCATCCACTAGAGAATGCGACAGCAATTCGAACCTGTAATTCTTCTGGTTCGAGTTCGCCTTGCCGTCTTTCGGCACTGCTTGCACAAAGAAGGTTCGGCGACCGTCCATATAGAAGAACGGCAAATCTTCCGCCTTGTCGTCCTTGTCCAATTTCAACATGGAAAGGTTTGTCGCAACAATGCGGAAAAGTCCCGGCGCATAGTTCAAGACAGCGTTATCTTCTGGATAACTGAACCCCTTGTTTCCGCAAGTGAAATTTTCATCTTCGACAAAAACGCCGTGGACTAGTTTCGTGCGTTCCGGGGCATAATCGTCAATCGGTTGATAGTCTGCCGTAAAGAGTTCGAGTTCGTCATGCCCATCGGCATAGACAGTCACAATCGCTGCACGTTTGAAATACTGCCGACTTTTGTCATAGACTCGCTTGGTCACCTTGTTCGTTTTCGTCGAGCCGTCCATGATCTCGGTCGTTCCGACGATTTCTTCATATTCCTGATAATGATAAGTCGTTTTGACAATGGAAACAGATACCCGATCAATCGAGGGAATCGTTTTCAAGTTATAGCGGTCGTCAATTTTTTCATTGTCGCCGAGGGCAAAATCAAGCGGGTTTGTCGATGCATCGATTAAGGCGTTGCTCGTCATTCGGGTTCCCGTCCACTTGGTTCCCGTGTAACTCGTCCAGCAAATCTGGATTCGCGCATAGTATTCGATTGTTTCTAAGCCGCCCTCTGAGGCCGCCTCAAGATTACGCTGCCCTATCGTGACTTGAGGCCATAAGAGATAGAGACGCTGGTTTACAATCGCAGGAACAACCGTTTCGGACGGAATTTCCACATCTAGCCGTTTCCATGGCGTCCACTCGCCCGAAAGGATTGCTTTCGCCTTGTATTTGCGGTAGTAATAGGTATGGGGCTCCCCTTGCGTGCGGCCAACAATATGCAATGTATAAAGGATTCCTCCCTCATCGCCGCCGTCTTCCTTGGTAGCGCCGATAATTTCGATGCTTGAAACCTCTCGAACTTTTTCAAGATATTCATACAGGGAGTTTTCAAGGCTAGTATGGTCATCGGAAAATTCCTGGATGCGTTCTTCCAGTTCTTCGAAGAAAGGCGTCTTGTCATCTCGCAGGTCGGATGCAATCCAGTTTTCAGGATAAAGGAATACTTTGCGGGCGGCTTCCCACACGCGGTAATTTTTCATCCATTCCCATTCGCTACGCTGTTCGTCTGTCAAGACATTTTGGCCTTCCAAACCGAGTTCCGCTCGCTGGACAAAAAGCTGGATGGATGCCGATGCCTGGACAATGCGTGAGATGGTCATGTCGGGTTCCATCTTCACGTCCATCAGATAATAGGCGTAGATGTCGCTTTCATCGACAAATTGTTTTGGATAGCGACTGTCCGATTTTGTTTTACCTTCTGGAACAAAACAGGAATCCCAGCATACATACGCAGCCAACGCATCGCGCTTTCTCTTGCGCAGGTCATCGTTCATTTCCTGAGCAAACTTGAGCCATTCGGATTCCTTGAAGTGAGATTTTACGGCATCTTCCAAATTTTTTACCGATGCTGCGTAAGCAGATAAAGCATCCTTGAAGCTTTCTTCATAATCATCTGAAGTGGGAACAAGGTCTATTTCGTTCAACAAATCATTTAGGTTTGCCGGTAGCAGGTGAGTTTTTGCATATAACTCGTAGTAACAGGTAAATTTTAACCAGCCATCAAGCGATGTGCAATCAGCAGGATCTTCGAAGGAGGCTTCTTTTAAATCACCTATGATTTCTGAATCTACCGCCAAATCCTCAAGATTATCACCCTCTATTAGTTTATGGATATCAAAATCGCCCGAAAGCAATCGATCCGTCACATAGTTTGCGACAACCAGTGGTCGAATTTTTTCATATCTTCTTGCTCCAGTTTCTGCGTCGAATAGAAAGTCTATTTCTGTTAAATCAATTCCCTGTTTATAATTTTGCGTAAAATTATAGACGGCGACCTTTCTCAAAAGTTTTGCATACAACACATAGGATGCCGAAGAAAGAGTGGGAACGGTTTCTGCAGGCGTTTCATCTGATTCAATTTCATCGGATGCATCTAGGTCTTCGGCTGAGGTTTTATCGCTTTCTCTTTTAGAACCAGTAGGTTCTTTCGGATTTACCCTACTGTCATATTCTTTAGCATCGTCATAGAATGCGTCCCATTCAGTTAAATCTGTGGGTAAAAGTTTGTCTCCGCAATCTTTAGCAATGCCAAATTCAGCCCGGATTAAGAGTTGCAGATTTCCCTGCCAAGCATCAAGAGCATCCCCATAGGTCTTAAAAGTCAAATCAGGACCATAATTCTGTGAATCAAACGTAGGTTTATCACTCAAACCGGATACTGCCAAATTCAAGGCAAAATCATTTGCGGCAGTTTTTTCTTCTTCACTAACAGGCGCAAGCAGGTCTAGATAAAATTCCGCATCAATGGATGTCCCCGAAAGAATGCGCCATTCATCAGCTAATTTGCGTATGGAAGCGAAGCTATGATTGTCCGCCCACACTCCATATTTTAAAACCTTGTCCAAGTTAGACAGGGAAATCCCAAATGTCTTGGCGATAAGGTTGTAGCGGTAGCACTCAAAAAGACCTTCTAAAAGAGACGCATCCGCATCGACATCTATCATGTTATAGATGCTTATCGCATCCGCCTCTGACAGTTTCAATCCCAAAGTCAGCAATTTGAGAACCGCTCGGCGATAGCCGTCTTGAGCCTTCGTCATATTTACCAACAGATTTGGCAATTGATAAACAGAATTGATAAATTCTGCCGTAGCTTCTTGTTCTCCACCCAAGATCATAGCGTCTTGAACAGAAATCGCGTAACGGCCAATCAATTCGCAAATCACATCGAGTTTTTCAAGTGGCAAATCAAATGTTAGAAGGACATCGGAAAGAGACCAGCCCAGAATATTCTTCCTATGCACAAGCACGGCCATCTTTCTAAAGAAGGAATCCCAATCAACAGCAATTTCAACTTCTTTACCATCGGTGGTTATCTTTTTCCCGGCAAATTCATAACCATTGATATTTGATAACTGGTAAAG
>CAVKXR010000158.1:0-5854 GCA_963660275.1 Oscillospiraceae bacterium | reverse complement strand
CTCTTCTCTCCATATGGTAGATTAACATCCCGGACGGATTGTATTTTTTGTTTATAAACCATGTCTTTGAGTCGTTTTCCATACTAGATTCTTTAGGAATTCCGTTTGAATAATAGTCGTCTGAAAATCTCAGCCCGCCTCTAAATTCAACTTTAGCTCGCAACCGTCCATTTTGATAATAGCATCTGCCCCACAAGTAGCCACTGTCAAAATAAAACTCTTTTCTGCTTTCATCGCTATACAAAGGACAGAGCTCCGCCAAGGCATTTGTACAACCAATCGCCAACGCAACAAAACATAAATGCAACTTTGTCATTTTATCCTTCCGTGTCAGATTTCAACGCACCTGTGTCGAGGAAACCAATACCCATGCCCCCCTCGGGAACTGGCCTGGTGAGCCATCGGGAGCCTGTCAAGCACCCGGGCATAGACCTCCGTGTCCACGAGTTCCTCGCCTTCGGCATAGGACTCCTCGCACTGCGCATAGATTGTGTCCGCTGCGTCAGCCACAAACTCCGTTTCCTGGAGTATATGGTCAGCGAGGTTCTTGCAGTTGTCGGAAATGCCCTTGGCGCTGAGAAGCTCTTGGGCTAGTTCCCTGATTTCGTCCACTGCACCGGTCAGTTCGTCCATGACCCGCTCCACTTTGTTAAAACGCTGTTCGTCCATGTGCTCCTCCTTTGCTTACATGATGGAAGTAATGAGCAATACGATGATAAAGCCAATGAAAATTATCGTTCCAAGGCATCCACAGAAGAAATCTATCAGCATGTCATGCTCCTTGCGTATAGAGGAAATAGGCGAGGACATACACTGCAAACAGCGAGGCGCTGGCGAGCGCAGTCCCGACAATGAGAAGGAAACGCTTCTGGGCATCAATGCGCTGGGTTTTCAATTCCATACTCCGACCCTCACTTACGATTTCTCTTCCTAGCAGGTGAACTCAGAAACTCCGTGAAATAATATCCGAAGTCCGTATATTCCGTTTGATCGCAATAGCCCGTGCTTGTGGTCGTTTGACAGCTTACGACATTGCCTCCACGATATATAATTTGCCCGTAATATCGATATTCGCCGAGTGCATAATAAAATTTTGAAATAATGAAATTGCCGTCATCTTCAACGATAAGATTTCCTTCTTTGCCGATTTGCCGCCCAAAGTATCGAGCATAATTATCCTTTTTATTGTAGAAATAGACATCTTGCATGACGTTCTTTACGGTTTGACAAGAAATCTTCTTGACAGAAGTTCCTGAATCGTAGCTTGTCCTTCTTGTTTGGAAATAGCATTGTTCCGCAAATGAAAATGCGGCCATCAGCAAGACCAACACAATCGCCATCTTCTTCATCCGTTTTTCTCCTTTTCGTTAAATTTCAACACATTTGTATCGAGGAAACCAATATCCATGGTCACCTCGGGGATAGTGAAACAAAACATATTCTCCCGCCTTCGCGTAAACGCCAAAATAATCCACCCATTCGCCTTGGGAACTGTAGCGCCCCCATCCGGGCGCCCACCCGTTTCGCGATCGGCATTTAAAGTTATAGGCGCTTGCATATACGGAACAAATCGCGACAAGAATCGCAACATAAAAAAGTTTATCCATCATCTTGCGTTTTTCAGCCTTCTCTTGATTTCTAATCCGAACAAACTGGCGTGACATCTATTTCCGTATTCTTAGAGCTTATCCCTAAATAATATTGGAAACTCTCGGACGAATTCTGGAACCTCGTGGGACCGTTGAGTATCGTTGCGCAGCCTTGTAACGCAAATAAGGCACAAAAAATCAACAGCATGGACTTCATACATATTCTCCTTTTCGTCAAAGACGACTTGCGAGAAGACTTGAACCGAAGCCCCGAAATTTTGCACGATGATAAAAGAAAAAGGTGCAAAGTCGCGAGGCTTATGTATTGAAGGCTCTGGTAAACCCATTAGCAATAAGCAACAGACGACCCGCACCCATAGGGGTGCGAGTAACGTCCTGTTCCTTGCTAATTTCAAGTTTACCAGACTTTTCAATACAGGAACAAGATTCTACTCTAAATCATAATGTCTCCGTAAATATAGTTATAAAAACTCTATTTCCGAAAGACAGTTACGAAACAGGTCGTCTGTTGCCATTTTAACCGCTTGGTAGCGATCTCTATCCTTATAGTCGCCACCAAAGGATTAAAAACCACGGTTAAAGAATTTTTTTTGAAAAAAATTGCCGTCTAATTACCGCACCAAGGCCGAAGCCAAGGAGCTTTACAATGCGTCCGGGAAAACTTTTTCCAAGTGGAATTTCAACCCGTGGGAAACCTTGGGCGTCTCACGCTTTTACCCAGTCCGCAACCTTTAAACCTTTCACCCGGGAAAATTCACCGACGTTGTGTGAGACCAGTCTGGCTCCCAAACACTTTGCCGTAGCCGCAATCAACAAATCATTTGCGCCGATTTTCTTTCCCGCAAGTTCCAAATCGCTCCTGATTTCCGCATACACGGGAGTCATCGCATCGGTAAAGTCGATAATTTCAAAAGGTTCCAAAAAACGCTCGACCTTTTTCAGAGTCTGCTTTTTCGTCTGGCTTTTATAAGCGCCCAGCAAAAGCTCCGCCTTGACGATTACAGAAATTTTAATTTCGCTGGGAGAAACCGACAAAAACTTTTCGTAAACAGACCGATATTTTCCATTCAAAAAATAAATGCACGTGTTGGTATCCACGAGATATATCATATTTTTTCCCTTTTCTCAATCACTGGCTGTTCCGGTCTGCTGAGCAAATCTTCACTTACCGAGCCGAATAGTTCCGCCCATCCCTCCGGATAGCTGGGCTTTACCCGAGCCATTATTTGCGACACGACCCATTTTGAAATGGATGTCTTTTGTGCGCGCGCCCCAGTTTCAACGATTGAAAGCTGTTCATCGGTCAAATAAAGCGAAAGTTGCGGCATAAAGGTACCTCCTTTGTTTAATATACAATTTTTGAAAAAGCCAAGTATATCCGCAAGTATATTACAAATGAAAAAGCCCCGCCGGAAAGCGGGACTTTCTTTAGGAGAGATTCCTTTACTTGAGGGAAATCGGGCAAGCCTTTGCGTGCCAAATTTCGTCGGCGTATTGCTGGATGGTACGGTCCGAGCTGAACTTGCCCATGCGCGCCACGTTGAGAATCGCCATTTTCGCCCAGGCGTCCTTGTCCGCATACGCCTTCGCCACTCTTTCCTGGCATTCGATGTAGGAACGGAAATCTGCAAGCAGCAGGAACGGATCGCTAGAGAGCAGCTTATCGACGATCGGGCGGAACGATTCCGGATGATCCGGGCTGAAGAATCCGCTGTTGATAAGGTCGAGAACGCGGCGCAGGTCGTCGTCCTTTTCGTAGTAGTCACGCGGACGGTAACCCTTGGCGAGAAGCTCCTGCACTTCTTCGACCGTGAGACCGAAGAGGAAGAAGTTTTCCTTGCCGATTACCTCGAGCATTTCGACATTCGCGCCGTCGAGCGTACCGATGGTCAGCGCGCCGTTCATTGCGAACTTCATGTTGCCCGTGCCGGAAGCTTCCGTTCCCGCGGTGGAAATCTGTTCGGAAAGATCCGCTGCCGGAATAATCTTTTCGGCAAAGCTCACGCGGTAATTTTCGAGGAATACCATCTGGAGCTTTCCCTTGCAAGCCGGATCGCTATCGATGATCGCGCTCACCGAATTCGCGAGACGGATAATCTGCTTCGCCATCCAGTAGCCCGGAGCCGCCTTTCCGCCGATCATGATGGTCCGCGGCGTCACCTTCTTGCCGTCCTTGATCTGCAGGTAGAGATGAATCGCGTGGAGGATGTTCAGAAGCTGGCGCTTGTATTCGTGGATGCGCTTCACCTGCACATCGAACAGCGTATCGACATTCACATCGACATTCTGCGTGCGCTTGAGGTAAGCGGCGAGACGCTTCTTGTTTTCGAGCTTGACCGCCATGAATTCCTTGCGGAACTTCGCATCGTCCGCAAACTTTTCGAGCTTCTTAATCTCGTCGAAATTCTTGACCCAGCTGTCGCCGATTTTCGAAGAGACGAGTTCGGACATCGCCGGATCGGCCTTGCGAACCCAGCGGCGCGGTGTGACGCCGTTCGTCTTGTTGTTGAACTTTTCGGGCCAGAACTCGTAGAAGTCCTTGAAGAGGCTTGTCTTGAGCAGGTCGCTGTGAAGAGCCGCGACACCGTTCACAAACGAAGAGCCGACGATCGAGAGATACGCCATGCGAATCATCTTTTCGTTGCCTTCCTGGATGAGCGACATCCGGGTGAGGCGTGCCGTAT
Source organism: Oscillospiraceae bacterium (assembly GCA_963660275.1). Taxonomy (GTDB): domain Bacteria; phylum Fibrobacterota; class Fibrobacteria; order Fibrobacterales; family Fibrobacteraceae; genus Hallerella. The sequence continues at coordinate 1,560 of CAVKXR010000158.1, read as the reverse complement.
CGCCGGGCCACTTGAGAGCGACCTTCGCGAGGAAGCGGGCGTTGATTTCGTAGATAATCTGGAGATGGCGTGGCAGGAGCTTTTCAAAGAAGCTGACCGGCCACTTTTCGAGCGCTTCCGGCATGAGCGTGTGGTTCGTGTAGGCGAACGTGCGGGTCGTAATATCCCACGCCTCGTTCCATTCGAGATTTTCCTCGTCGAGAAGAATCCGCATGAGTTCCGCAATCGAAATCGCCGGATGCGTATCGTTTAGCTGGATGGCGACGCGTTCCGGGAAAAGCTTCCAGTCGCCTTCGTGGAGCTTCTTGAAACGGCGAACGATATCCTGGAGAGACGCCGAGCAGAGGAAGTATTGCTGCTTCAGGCGGAGAATCTTTCCGTTCACCGACGTGTCGTTCGGGTAGAGGACCTTCGAAATCGTCTCGGAAAGTTCCATGTCCTGGACTGCGGCCAGGTAGTCGCCGTTGTTGAAATAGGCGAGACCAAACTCGTCCGCGCTCTGGGCGCTCCAAAGGCGGAGGTTGTTCACCGTGTTGTTCCGATAGCCGGGAATCGGCGTGTCGTAGGGAAGCGCGATGACGTAATCCTTCGTTTCCCAGCGGTTGCGGAGCTTGCCCTTCTCGTCGGTCCACGTGACGACATAGCCGCCGAACGGAACCTTGATGGAATTTGCCGGACGGGCGATTTCCCACGGATTCGGGAGGCGGAGCCAGTTGTCGGGAAGTTCTTCCTGCTGGCCGTCCTTGATCTTCTGGTTGAACATGCCGTATTCGTAGCGGATGCCCATACCCGTCGCCGGGAGTTCGAGCGTCGCCATCGAATCGAGAAAGCAGGCGGCCAAGCGACCAAGCCCGCCGTTGCCGAGGCCCGCATCGACTTCTTCTTCGCGGAGTTCTTCGAGCGTCATGCCCAGTTCGGAAACGGCATCTTCTACGGCCTTTTCCACGTCCAGGTTCAGGACGGAGTTTCCGAGCGTGCGTCCGATAAGGAATTCGAGCGACAGGTAATAGACGCGCTTCACGTCCTTGTCGTAATAGGTTTCCTGCGTCCGAATCCAGCGATCGATAAGACGGTCGCGGACAGCGTAGGCCACAGCCAGGAATTTCTCATGGCGCGTCACCGTATGTTCGTCACGGGCAAGCGTGTGGTGAATGTGGTCGTCAAAGGCTTTCTTGAAAGCCTGGACGGTGTTTTCCAGAACGTCGGAATGCGACTTGGATTGTTCTTTTTTCGGAGCCATTTTATCGCCTGTAAAAAGTGGAACGTTAAAGTTTCAGGAAAAACCTAGCAAAAATTTTCGGGCAAAAAAATACGAGGCAAAAGTTTAAAGTCCATCGGACCGCGCTTTGAAGTGTAAAATTATTTTTATGCAACTTTTTAGGGAGGCGGTTTCCGAATTTAAGAATATACCTAAAGGTGTCTGGGTACATTCTTAAATTTTAAACTTTGACAAATTTTGTCATACGGAGGAAAGTAGATTTTCTATGCCTTGCCTTTCATTTTCCGATTGGCTAGATTGCGGGCAAAAAGGAGAATGCTCATGGCAAATTCAAGTAATCG
>CAVKXR010000157.1:0-5856 GCA_963660275.1 Oscillospiraceae bacterium | reverse complement strand
AATTTTTGGTTGGGTAGCCTCGCACGAACGGGGAAACGTCTGTGAAATCGAGGGCGTCGTCACGAAGCTTTTCGCTTACCGCGACCTGCTCGGGGTGAATTTGACTTTTGAAGCGTTTCGGGAACTTTGCTATCCCTGCCAAGTGGCGCCTTCTAGCGAAAAAACAGACCGCCCCGTTCTGACGATTGCCGCTATCAAGGAAGCCGTGGCGTTTGCCTACAAGACTTCGGTGGAATCGCTCCGGGCGAATTCCCGGGTCAAGTCCATTTCCCTTCCGCGGAAAATCGCAATGTACTTTTGCCGGGAACTGACGAAGGAATCGCTGTCGAATATCGGATTCCATTTCGGCAGGGACTATTCCACGGTGATTGCGAACATCAAGTCGGTGGAGCGCGAAATGCGCCAGAATCCGGAATTTGCCGAAGAAGTGGAAAAATTGCGCAGTTCCTTGACCGCCTAGCGGACTGGGGGCGTTTTTTGGCCTCTTTTGTATTCTTTTGTTTACGCAAAAACGATAAATAGTATAGATTTATCCTTGTGAAGAACAATGCTCGCTTAAAATGCGGTTTTACGCTGGTCGAGGTCCTGACGGTCGTCGCGATTATCGGTATTTTGTCGGCGGTCGGCTACGGCGGAATGTCCGGAGCGATTGCGAACAGCCGCACAAAGGATGCCGCTTACAACATGGCCGCCTATCTCGAAGCGACGGCGAACAAGGCCCGCCAATTAAACGATACGCTTTGCGTCAAAGGCAAGTCGGGCAAAAAGCTCGTCACGTATCGCTCGAAATGCTCCGACACGGAAAACGCGGTGGCTCTCGACAGCATGGAACTGGTCTTGCGGGTTTCGCTCGTCGATGAAACGGTCAGCGGATTTGAAGGCGTAAACTGGCTCTCTGCCGGAGCGGAATTCGCTCCGAAATTCGGGCTTTCGGCGGCTCCCTACCAAGGATATTTTGTTGCAAAATACGGAAACGACGATCTTTTTGGGGCGGCGGTCAAGTCCAAGGGAAAAAATTCCATCGCTCCGAAGAAAGGCGACGGCTCTTCGTGGGAAGATCTGTGAGGTTCGCATGGAGAGGTCCAAACTTTTAGCGAAAAAAGGCGGGTTCGGCATCATGGAAGTGCTGGTCGCTATCGCCGTGCTCGGATTTCTGTATGTCGCCGTGAACAACCTGCAGTCGGGGAACCGCGAAACGCTCCTTCGGATTCGCGGACGTGATGGTGCGGTCGAAGTGGCGCAACAGGTTATCGATTCGCTCAGCCGGACGGGACTTGCCTCGCTGAAGTCGGACACGGTTCGGTTCGATGACATCTCCCGGACGTGGAGCGGCCAGCCCGGACTGATTTCGCACGATATGACCGTGAACTATTCCGCGGTGGTCGTCGTTTCGCCGGATTCGGTCTTTACCGCATCGGATTCCTCGGAATACGACAAGGTTTCGCATGTCTTTGCTAAGCGTATCGACGTGACGGTTTCGTGGCCATTTAAAAGCTCCACGCAATCCATCAGCATTTCGAGGATCATCCGATGAAGAAAAGCGGCTTTACCCTGATGGAACTGGTCGTCTATATGGCGATGATCGGAATCGTCGTGCTGGTCGCGGGCGAGGCCTTTTCGAACAGTACCCGGTTCCGTGTGCGCACGCAGAACATGCTGAAGGCGACGGAAGAAGCGGAAAATGTGGCGGCGCTTTTCAAGGATGACGTTTCCCAGATGGGCGCGAAAAGTTCCAAGGAGGCGGGAAACGCCGACGGTGGCGAATCCTATGGCGACAAGTTCAGCGATGTAAACGCCCATGTCTATATGGATCCGGGAAACCAGGATTCTTCTTCGTTTTTTGTCAAAGAGAAAAACGGTTTCGACAGTCTTGCGTTGAGGCGGATTCGTTACGATGCGGACGGCCATTACGAGGCGGTCGAGGAAATCAGCTGGTTTGTCGATGGCGAAAAGTTGAAGCGTTCCTGCAGGCTGCTCGCCAAGAAGTCGGGCTTTTCGCATTCGGCAGGCGATCCGTGCGCGGATGTGGGAAGCTCGCCCGAAGCGGTGGAAATGGCCCAGGCGGCGGTGAAGACTTTCCGGGTGCAGCCGGCGAAGCCTTCTGTGGAGGATCTCGAAAGCGATGAACAGATTTTTCCGAAAAATAACGGTAACGAGTTTCGTCTGATTCCGCGAAACGGCGAATCTTCGGATTTTAGCCAGATTCAGGGAATCGAAAACGAAGACGGTTCCAAAAACGAAGGCGGCTCGAAACAAATCCTTTCGGGTTTTACGTCCAACTATGACCCGGCTACCGGAAACGCCAAGGCGGATGTGTTTGCAAACCAGGTGTTTGCGATTCGGAATGAAAGCTCGGCCCGGGTGAGCGACCCGTGGCGGAGCAACTGCGATAGCTATGGAAAAGAATTTTTTCTGTTTGAACCGCACGAGGAATATGAAATTTCCTTTACGATTCCCGCTCCGTCGAATGCGGACGACAAGAGCCTGATGTTCGTGCCGGGAAAGGACCACTTTTCGGTGGGATTTCGGAATGCGGCTGACGGAAACATCCCGAAGAAAAACGGTATCGCTCTGACGCACGATTTTCTCTTTTATCCGCCGCTCGCAACGGACGCTCCGGACGGAAAGCATGCGATGCGCTTTACCGTGCCCGATACGGTGAAAAACGTCTGCCTCGCGTTTACCTTTGTCTGCTATTCTCCGCTCGCTTCGGATGGCACGCTCACGATTGAAAACCTGAAAGTGAAAAGAATCGCCAGCGCGAATTACAGGTTTGACGATTGGAACTGGAACAATGCGGATAAAAAGCCTCTCAAGCAAAAGGTCAAGGCCTTTCGGCTGGATCTCGTCTTGAAGCAGAGAGGTGAAACCGGAAACGCCCTGTTGGTCGTGCCTACGCCTGGCAACGGTCCGACGGATTGACGGAGGTGTTTATGAATGTGAATTTTAAAAGCGGAAATGCCAAGTCCGGCGTCTCCCTGATTGTCGTGATGCTCTTTATGCTGGTGGCGACGATCGCTGCGACGGCAACCTATAAGTGGATTACTTCCCAGAGCAGAGCTTCGAGTTCGCGGATGCTCGAACGCGAGGCTTACCAGAGTTCGCTCGCGGGAATCGAAAATGCGCGGGCCTGGATTGCGTGGCACGCAAACGATGCTGGTGCGCTGATCAAGCAGTATTTTGACGGCGGCAAAAAGCCCGTGCGGATGGATCGCCAGCTGCGGTCGTTGCAACGCGAAGGGCAAAGCTACAGCGTGTGGCTCACCGGCGTGAACACCGAAAATTCGACATACAAATTAAAACTCCTGTCGAAAGGCGAAGCCCGGAACGGGGCGGCGTCCCACAGCGAGGTTGCGATTTTGAATGTGGATGGGCTGTACCAGGTGAAGGTGCCGAATAATCGGGATGCCGATCTCAATTTCAAGGAGGCGTTTTTTGGAGGAGCTGCAGAAGGAATCAGTTTGGATGTGAGTTCTTCGATTATTAATGGTGATACAAAATTCAATACAAAAGTGAGCTCTACGGATAAGATGATTGTGACCGGGGATTTAAATGTCAATTCGAATACAACACGAATCAATAATCTGTATGTGAATGGAAATCTTTTTAGCTGTACGAATTTAAATGTGGATAAAGATACATATGTAAAAGAAAAATTGTATGTAAATGGAACGATGCAGTTTAACGGTTCTCTTTTTGTGGAAAAAGGCGTTGATTTTTCTGGAAAAGGGGCGGATGGTAAAGCACAATGCAGTACAAATTCCGGTGGGGGGTTTTATGTAAAAGGAAATATGACTTCAAATGGAGATGTGATTACGCCTCAACATAATGCACCAACCAAATATATTGTAGATGGAAATGTCGTTCTGAATAATGCTAAATTAAAATTCCCGAAATATTCGGAGTTTGATTTTCAGTCTATTCCCTATACGGTTAATTTTAAAGGAAATGTCTTTTTGGGAGAGGGAGTCAATACAGATGGTTGGCATATCGGATATGAGTCGGCTGCTCGGTTTGTTTTAGGTACTTCCCAGAAAAAAATTTATTCAAAAACTCCCTTATACAGAATTACCGATGCGAATTCTCAAATAGTGAATTCTTATTCTCATTGGACGAATAACTATGTATGGACAAAGACGAATCAAAAGGGAACTCTTTTTTATCGGGATAAATATGGAACTACAACAGAGGTTTCTAATACTGAGACTGAACTTGTGCAAAATACATACTGTAATTCTATTTATTGCGCTCCGACAGCTAAATTTGCTGATGCTTATTTTTGGTCTAACGCTGCTTTTTATTGGAAAAATTGGTCTGGTGGGCAGCCTGTGGGGTGCAAAATTGAATATGTTTGGGTGAATGCTCATCAAGAAGCTAGATGGAAATGTTCAATTCCTACGGATTATCTAAAACGGAATGAAGTTTTCCTTCAGATTAATGGAGATTATGTAACTTCTTCTCCAGATACTTCTGGTTGGGGGGCTAATCGTTTGGAAGAGTATGCCGATAAAATTGATAATGCTCCTGATGGAAATTGCAAAGAAGCGCATATTAAGGACCCGATTCAGTTTAATAAAAACCTATTAAATGATCCAAATTTGCATTCTTCGTCTAATCCAATGGCTTGTACCAAGGATTTGATGAGAGAGAATGAATGGTCTTCAAGCTTGTGGGATACGGATAACTCTATTTCTCGTTGGGACTTACTTGAAAAATGTTATGACGTCGCCAAAAATGCTGACGAACTATACGATGGCAAGTGGCTTTTAATTGAATTGGATGGAAGCGACAACCAGCTGCAGAACGCTTCGAACGAAGAGTTAACGAAAAATTACATCATTATATTGGATAACTATGGAACATTCAATTTACCTCCTACGTCAAAGGATGCGAATATCATTGTTTATTTAAAACAAGGTGGATATTTGACGATAACATCTGCAGCCAGTTACAGAAATTATTTCATTTTTAGTGAAGGGGACATGGAATATAATGTAAATGCTGGAAGCAATACGGCTATTACCGGATCAATATTCTTGTCAAATTGCCATAATATGAAATCGGTCAATACTATTTCCGCTTCTTATAATTCTGAATTAGCTGATGCTCTTGCGATGTCTGCAATTCTTTGCAATAACGATAATTCAGGCTCTTGTTCTTCCTCCTCCAGCGGCTCGGGCGGTTCATCGGGAGGCTCTTCGGGGAACATCAATTACGGTGGGTTCGATCCGCATTATATTTCGATGGCGCCTCAGCTTGGAGTCTCGCTCGAATCGCAGTATGAAAGCCGGGAAGCCGCTCCCGAAAATGCGGACGAGAAAAAAATTGACAGCGCCTATATCGTCCTTCCGCGGATTATCTACTTGCCCGCGAATCCCAAAGGCTCGCTCCGGGACTATTACAACGTGCTCGCCTTGAACGGTTCGAAACTGAAAAAGGAAAACGTGAGCGTGAATTCGTGCGCAAGCTCCGACGCATCTCTGAGCGTAAGCGGTTCTCTTTACAGCGGGACCGCCCTGCAGAAAGGCGTCTATGAATGCAAAACGAGCGCTTCGGGCTACGACGAAAACGTTCCGTTCTGGGTCGTCATCGGCTCGGAAGAAACCGATGTTCCTGCGGTCTATTTCGAAAAGGAATCCCAGGGAATCAACGCGACGGGTTCCGCAGAAATTAATTTGATAGTCGAGGCGAGCGAAGAAATCACGGTCAAATTTTCCAAGAGCGACGACCCCGAGGGAGGGTGGAATGTGGAGTGTGCTTCGGGTGTTTCCTGTACGGGAAATGAATGCGAAATCACGGTGCGCGGAACAAGCGGGACGGCGATTCCGCTATACAACATTACGACGACCGGTGCGA
>CAVKXR010000156.1:0-5874 GCA_963660275.1 Oscillospiraceae bacterium | reverse complement strand
TCCAGCCCAGAGGTTTCTTGCGTCACCTTGGTTACGTCATCGCCACAAGCGGCAAAAAGAATCGCTAGCGCAAGAAGTCCCAATAGGGAAAGTTGGGAAATTTTCATGGACATTTTTCGATTCTCCAATTCCTGATATTTCCATGATTACTTCAAAAGAGGTTGGACGCACCGGATGGAATAAGCGAAATTTTTCAGTTCCTGGTTCTCTTTGATATAAGATGTTGTTTTCAACAAACGCCGACCGATAAACAGACCCGTGCTGTCATTCTCCGAAGAGCTCAGGAATATAGTGACATTGCCGACATCCTTGCAAACACCTGTTGCCGAGCAAAAGCCGGCAGGAAGAGCGTTGAAGCCGAACACGTCCGAGCCATTTCCGTCATCGTTCCAGTCCTCCGTCGATTTCAGAGCGTCGCCTGCGAACTCCAGTCCGCCTTCGACTTGACCTGCAACATAAGTTTCAAGCTCTTGCCAATCATCGGCATTGGGCAGCCACCAACCTTCTGGGCAAATTCCACGAACAACAGCATTGTTAGCCAAGGAACATGTCGTCCCTTTCCCGCAGTCCTTTCCATCTTCGCTAAATATCGCAGCCGAATCCATCGCGGTGGACCAGAGGTAGAGCCGACCGTACTTTTCGCAGTTTTCGGGATCGTTATCGTAGCAGAAGCTCGAAGAATCTCCGCCTACAGTTTTCTTCAGGGAATCGGCGTAGTTCAGGTTTTCTGCCATCCAAATTTGGTCTCCGATAAAGACAAACTTGTAAAGTTTTCCGTTGCGGGCATCGCAAAATACTTTTTCCGGATCGTAGGTTTTGCCATCGCAAAGCGAATAAACCCCAACATCATCGACGCAGAAGCTTTCCGTCGGATCAAAAGTATTCTCGCCGCACACCGAAACGATTTCATCGTCGATACAACGGCTCGAATCCGGGTCAAAAGGCTTTCCGCCGCAGAAGCCTTTGTACAAAGTAACTTCCGAAGCTCCGCAGACCTGTGTCACGGAGCCGTCACCGTTATCGGTGAGTGTGCAGTTTTCCCCATTGCGACCGCTCACAAGCATTCCCACGGTATCGCTTCCGCAGATGACAAGGTAACCGCCGCCAAAGTCCGAATCGAGAAGCGGAGACTCCGTAACGGTGCAAGAAGTTCCTGCCTTGCCGACTTCACCCTTTTCGCCATTCTTTCCGTTAAAGACGACTCCGACCGAATCTCCACCGCAAACAATTTTATAGCCCGAACTGTCCTTGAGGGTTTCCGCGGAGCACGAAACATTTTCGACTGCGGAAACATTTTTCCAGCTGGAGTCGGCGCAGACATAGACCGCATTCTCTTTCGAAACGAACTTCATTTCGCCGGAGATTTTTTCGGTGCATTTGCCGAGCGAATCTGCGGACGCGACGATTTCCAACCCGGAGGTTTCTTGTGTCACTTTTGTCACATCGTCACCGCAAGCGATAAAGCTGAACGCCAAAGCGGACAAACCGCTTCCGATAGCCAAACATTTTGCATAGGCTTTGGTTTTCATATTCTCTCCTAAGTATTTCCCAAAAGATACATATTTTCTCGCTTACTTCAAATAGTCTCATTATTAACTTTTCGTTCAATTTCAGAAAAAGCGTTGCAAAATACGCCTTGTTTTTGACAAAAACCGAAAATCTGCGCAACCTTGGGGATGTCTTTGCGAAACGTTGAAAAAAATATATATTGGGCATAGAGAGGTGGCCTATGGAAACAGTATTGAATCCAACCCAAATACATTTGCTCAAAATGTTTTCCTACGCCAAAGACCCAAAATCTTTGGAAGAAATCCGCAGCGCCTTGATGGATGTCTTTGCAAAACGTGTTGAGAAAGATATGGACGCTTTATGGGATTCCGACGAGTGGGACAACGAAAAGAACGAAAATCTGCTCAAAGAACATTTGCGGACACCGTAGTTTTACGCCACATGGCGAGCCGAACGAGGACTGGCGACTCCCCCATATCTATAAAACGTCGAACTTCCGTTTGAAAATTCGGCCACATTGTAACCGCGCTTACGTTTTTGGTTTATATTTCCCAAAAAAGTGAGTACGGACCCATGAACTTCATTTCGCCCAAGAAGTCTGTCAATTCCGCGTTTTTAAAGTTGCCGGTTTCGTTCGAAAAGATGGAACAGTTCACGGCGTCTTTGAAGAATCTGTATAAAAGACGCGACGAAAATCAAGACGAAGAATACCACAAGGGTGAAATTTGGAGTTTCTTAAAGAAAATCTTCAATCCGGATTATTCCGTACAAGTAACGAATCCGATTGACCTCGCCATTTATAACGGCAACGACACCAAAGCCAAACCGGCAGTCATTATCGAGATGAAGTCGCCAAGAAACACCGCAGAGATGTTTTCGAAAGAACATCCCAACGCCAAAGCGTTGCAGGAGCTGGTGTACTACTTTATGCTCGAATACATTCGCCGGGAAAACCACGAAATCAAATATTTGATGATTTCAAATTTCGACGAATGGTACTTTTTTGACGTAAAAGATTTTGTCCGCTACTTCGCCCAAAAATCAAATCCGATTTACGATCGGTTTCAGAAGTTCACCGCACAACAAACGAGCGGCAACAAGACTTCTGATTTTTACAAAGACATCGCAAAGCCTGCTATTGACGATTTTTTGGAACACTGCGAATTTTCCGTCGTTCACTTTTCGTTAGCCGCAGCGGTCAAGGCCGCCGAAGAAAACGACGAAAAAAAGCTAATCGCCCTTTACAAGTTCCTTTCTCCCGAAACCCTCCTCTCGAAACCTTTCGCCAACGACAGCAACAGCCTGAACAAAAATTTTTACGCAGAACTTCTGCACATCATCGGCCTCGAAGAAGTCAAGGACGGAGGCAAAAAAGTCATTCGCCGCAAGCAGCCCAAGAACCGCGACAAGGCAAGCCTTTTGGAAAGCGCCATCTACCAGCTCGAAGATGACTTCGGCGACGAGGAAAAATGCGAAGCCGTGGCTATCCGCCTCTGCATCGCCTGGGTAAACCGTCTGCTGTTTTTGAAACTTGTGGAATCTCAGATTCTCATGTACCAGAAGGGAGATCCGGCGTATCGCTTTATGAGCCTCGGCAAGATCGGCAGTTTCGACGAGCTGAACATTTTCTTTTTCAAGGTTCTGGGAAAAAAGATTAACGACCGCGACGAAGACGTTCTAAAAAAATATCCGAATGTCCCGTATTTGAACAGTTCCCTTTTTGAACCCACCGAAGACGAATCGCGCCTCAAAATCCGCGGAATCCCCGACGCTCAAATCGAGATTTTCAACAAGACCGTTCTCAAGGACGAAAAGGGCAAACGCGTCAAAGGCACGATGAAAAATCTGGAATACATTTTCAGATTCCTGGACGCCTACAACTTTGCAAGCGATGCCCAAGGCGGCGTCACCAACACCAACAAGACGCTCATCAACGCGTCGGTGCTGGGCCTCATTTTCGAAAAGATCAACGGCTACAAGGACGGCAGTTTTTACACGCCCGGCTTTATCACCGACTACATGGCGAAAGACGTTTTGGAAAGAACCGTGGTGCAAAAATTCAACGAAATCAAGAACTGGAACTGCAAGGACCTTGAAGATGTGGCCGACAAGATCGACGACGTGAAAGAAGCCAACGAAATCGTGAACAGCATCCGCATTGCCGACATCGCCGTAGGTTCTGGACACTTCCTTGTTTCTGCGCTGAACCGCATGCTCGCCATCAAATCGGACCTGAACATTCTTTGCGACACCAAGGGCAAGCGCATCAAGCGCGCCGACTACCGCCTGAAAGTAGATAACGACGAACTTTCCGTGGTTGACGAAGACAATGAACCCTTTGAATACAAGCCCGGCAACGAAGAACGCCAGCGCATTCAAGAAGCCTTGTTCAAGGAAAAAAAGAACATCATCGAGAATTGTCTCTTTGGCGTGGACATAAACCCCAACAGCGTAAACATCTGCCGTTTGCGCCTGTGGATTGAACTTTTGAAGAACGCCTACTACACCGAAGAAAGCGATTTCAAACGCCTCGAAACTTTGCCGAATATCGACATCAACATCAAGGTGGGCGATTCGCTGCTAAGCAAGTATCCCGTGCAAAGCAACCACATGGTTCTCGACTTTTTGGAAAAGTCCGACAAGAAAACCGGACTCGTCGCAAGGCTCAAGGAATACCGCGAAAGCGTTCAGAACTACAAGAAGGGAGGCTCCGCTTACGACAAGCGCCAACTGCGCCTGAACATCAACGGACTGAAAGCGCAATTGAAGGAACCTCCGGTTGTCGACCTGTGGGGCAACGTGTCGCAAGGCAGCGACATCGATTTTTCAAACTCGCTGGAATGGATGTTCGAGTTCCCCGAAATTCTGGATGACGCTGGAAAGTTCGTCGGGTTCGATGCTGTAATCGGGAATCCACCGTATATTTCTCTTGAAAAGATGAAGGATATGTCCGAGGTTTACGGTTCCATGGGCGGAAAACAAAATCCCGTTTATGCCACGTACAATAAGCGCGGCGATATTTATTGTTTGTTTGTGGAACGCGCGATGAGCCTGCTAAAAAATAACGGCTTTGCCTCGTACATTATGCAGAACAAGTGGATGCAGGCTAGTTACGGCAAGGAACTTCGCGAATACTTCTTGCATACCCGCTTGCAGAAACTGATTGACTTTGGCGACATCCAGGTGTTTGACGAAGCCACGACTTATCCGTGTATTTTTGTGGCACAGAAAGCAAAGCCAAATGCGGAATTTGTTGCTTCAACATTGAAAGACTTGAACAGGAATGAATTCCGCAAGACCGTTGAAAAATACGCGGAGACATTTGAACTAAAAAATTTCACAAACGATACCTGGAGTATTTCATCTCACTGGGAAAGCGATCTGCTGCATCGTTTGGATAATGAAATGACGACGCTCGGAAAATACGTAAACGGAGACGCTCATTACGGAATTAAACCCGGCAATACAGAGGTTTTCATCATTGACGAAAAGAAAAAAGACGAACTGATTGCTGAAAATTCCAACTCTGCAAAAATCATTGTTCCCATTGTTCGCGGTCGCGATTTGAAAGCGTATGAAGTTCCCAACAAAAATAGTCTTCAATATCTGATTTTAGCTTCTTACGGAAGTTATCAATATCTTGAAGCAAAGTATCCAGCCATCTACAACTGGTTGCTCAGATTCAAGACTGATTTGGAAAATAGAGGTCAATGCAAGGGTTCAAAGATTCGTGCGGATAAGCCTTACACAGGTTCGCATCATTGGCTTGAACTTGACAATTGTCCGACCGCAGAATATTTGGCTTTGTTTAAAAAGCCGAAAATCATGTACCAAAAATTCCAAGTCAAACCTTGCTTCGTTTACGATGAACAAGGCCTGTACTGCAATGATTCCATGTGGATCATCCCCACAGAAGACAAGGCTCTGCTCGCTTTGCTGAACTCCAAAATGGCTTGGTGGCTCATGAAAAAGAAATGCACCCAAATTCAAAACGGTGTGCAGCTCATCTGGCAATACCTCTCCAAAATTCCAGTCCCCGCAACCCTCCCGCCAGAACTCGCTACTCTTGCCGACAAAATCATCACCGCCAAAAAGAATGGCGCCGACACCGTGGCATTAGAAGCCGATGTCGATGCGATTGTGTATGGGCTGTATGGCGTGAATGCGGAAGACGTTGGAAAAATGGTGTGAACTAAAAAAATAAAGGAATAAAATGGCAAAGAAATGCTATATGTGTGATAATGATGCGACCACGGTTGAACATGTTCCGCCCAAATGTCTTTTCCCTGAAATGAAAGATTCTAATGGAATCGACTATAAAAAAAATTTAATTACTGTTCCATCTTGTGAAGAACATAATAATAG
>CAVKXR010000155.1:0-5891 GCA_963660275.1 Oscillospiraceae bacterium | reverse complement strand
GAATTTTGGACTATGCATCTAAACGGCAAAGGGTGTTGGAATCGAATTTTACAAGGTGAACGATGAAGAAATTTTCCATTTTGTCCATGTCTCTCTTGGTATCTTTGCTTTTCGCCTGCTCCTCTTCGGAATCGGCGGAAGCTTCGAAATCGAAAGATTCTCCTGCGCGGGCCGCACGCACGCTTTGCGTCTCGGGATATATCGCAAGGCCGGATTCGACGTCGGGGACGTATTCCGCAAGCGGTGAACTTGTCGCGAGAAACCGTGTGGAACTCAAGACGGAAACTTCGGGGAGGCTTGTAAAGCTCTATGTTTCCGACGGTGCGCGCGTTTCCAAGGGAACCTTGCTCGCGAAGCTCGACGATTCCGAGTTGCGCGCCAATTTAAAAAGTGCCGATGCGACGCTTGAACTCGCGAAAAAGAAGGAGTCCCGCACTCGCGCACTCTTTGAAAAGGACGGGGCGACTGCCGAGGAGCTGGAATCCGCGGAAAATGCCGTCAAGCTTTCGGAAGCTTCGAAGGAACTTCTCGAAGCGCAGATTTCAAAGACGGAAATTCGGGCGCCGTTTTCGGGAAAACTCGGCGTGATTCGGGTTTCGGAAGGCGCCTATATGACATCGGGAACGGAACTTTCGAGCCTTGTGGATTCGAAGGAACTCTGGACGGAATTTGAACTTCCGCAGCGTTATTCCCGCGCACTTTCGGACGGCGACCGGGTTGAGCTTGTCGATAGCGAGCAGGGGACAAGCGTCGAGGCGAAAGTCCGCTTTATGGATTCGGAACTTTCAAATACGAGCCGTACGCGAAAGGTTCGGGCGATTCTGAAAAATCCCGACGGAAAGTTTCTCGCCGGGGCCTTTGTCCGTGTGAATCTCGTGTTCGGGAAAGGTTCGGAAATCGGGATGCCGATTCCGTCCGAGGCGATAACGCTCGATGCGAATGGCGCATACGTCTATGTTGCGAAAGGCGGCAAAGCGGAGCAGGTTTATGTGGAAACCGGGCTTCGGACGCCGATTACGGTCAATATTCTTCGGGGGCTTTCGGCTGGGGACACGGTGATTGTGTCCGGTTTGATGAGCGTGCGCAACGGAATGACCATCGAGGTGAAGGAAATCAATAACAACATGAGTTACGAGGCGCACGAATGAACTTTTCGACGCTTTCCATCCGCCGCCCGGTGCTGATGACGGTCCTTGCCCTGGGCATTGTCCTCATCGGGGCTTTCGGGGCGATGAACCTCGGAATCCGCGAATACCCGAACGTCGATTCGCCGATTATCACGGTGCGGACAAGCTATTCGGGGGCGAACGCCGCAGTCGTCGAAACGGAAGTTACCGAAATCCTCGAAGCGTCCATCAACAGCGCATCGGGCATCAAGTCCCTCACATCGACAAGTTCCGACGGCAGCTCCACGATCCGCGCCGAGTTCGAAGTGGGAACCGACCTGGAAGCCGCCGCAAACGATATCCGCGACCGCGTTTCCCGTGTCCAGAGAAAGCTTCCCGACGCAGCGGATGCGCCTGTCGTGTACAAGTCCGATTCCGATTCGGATCCGATTCTCATCGCGAGCCTTCTTTCGGATGTGCGCGATGCGATGGAACTTTCGGAGATTGCGTCGAACCAGGTGAAGGAACGCTTGCAGACGATTCCCGGCGTTTCGGAAGTAAACCTCTGGGGCGAAAAGACTCCTGTCGTGAGGCTTTGGCTCGATCCGCTTCGCATGAAGGCTTTGGGCGTGACCGCTTCGGAAATTTCAGCGGCGCTTTCGAAGGAAAACGAGGAACTTCCCGCGGGAAAAATCGAAGGGCAGGCGACGGATCTTTCTGTCCGCACGCTCGGGCGTCTGGAAGCTCCGACGGATTTCAATTCGGTCCCGGTCAAGGTGACGTCGGACGGATCTATCATCCGGATTGCGGACGTGGCGACTGTCCATTACGAGCCGAAGGATACGCGCACCGGTTTCAAGCGGAACGGGAAGAACGTGATAGCGATAGCCCTCATCGCACAGCCCGGGACAAACCACGTGGCGATAGCGGACGAATTTTACAAGCGCCTCGAGGACATTCGCCGGGACTTGCCGTCGGATATCCAGATTCTGAGCGGCATGGATTCCTCGGTGAACATCCGTTCTTCCATCCGGGAAGTCATCGAGACGATTTTCATTTCGTTTCTGCTCGTCATCGCCGTGATTTTTCTCTTCTTGCGGGAAGTCCGCTCGACGCTCATCCCGATGGTCGTCATCCCGGTTTCGATTATCGGAAGCTTCTTTGTACTCTACCTCTTCGGCTTTTCGATCAATGTGCTGACGCTCCTCGCGATGGTCCTTGCGATTGGACTTGTCGTCGATGACGCCATCGTAATCGTGGAAAATATCTACCAGAAAATCGAACGCAGGATGTCTCCGCAGGCGGCCGCCGTCGCCGGGACGAACGAAATTTTCTTTGCGGTCATTGCGACGTCCGTCGTGCTGATGGCGGTGTTCGTTCCGATGCTTGCGCTCGGCGGGACGACAGGGCTTCTCTTTCGGGAATTTGTGGCGGTCATGATAGGAACGGTCGTGATTTCGACGTTTTGCGCGCTCACGCTTTCACCGATGCTCTGCTCGAAGATTTTGCGGGCGCAGAAGAAAGGCAGGCTTTACCGGAAAACGGAACCTTTTTTCGAATGGCTCAACCGGGTCTATGACAAGCTCTTGAACGCCTTTTTGCGGGTTCGCGGATTGATTTTTGTCATCATCGCCGCGCTGCTCTTTGCCGCCTATTACTGCTTCACGCATCTTTCGAGCGAAATGGCGCCTCTCGAAGACAGCAACATGTTCATGGTGAACATTTCCGCACCGGAAGGAACGGGCCTTGCGCAGACAAAAAAGATGACCGAAGCGTTTGTGGAAGAGATGACCGCCCTGATGGATTCTTCGGAATATGAGGAAATCCAGGCCGGCGCGCGTTCCGGTGGAAGCGCCATGATCCGGGTGACGCTTTCGAGCGACAAGGCGAAGCGCCGTCCCCAGAGCGAAATTGCGCGGTCCGTGCAGGTTCTCGGAGCGAGCTATCCCGATTTGCGCGTGATGGTGTTCGAACCGCAGAGCATCAGCACGAGCCGCGGCGGACTTCCGATTCAGTTCGTCTTGCAGGCGAGCGACCTGGAAACGCTCCGCGACTTGCTCCCGAAATTCACTGCCGAAGCGGAAAACAGCCCGGTCTTCAGCGTCGTCAATTCGAACCTGAAATTCACGAAGCCCGAACTCCACGTGGAAATCTTGCGGGAAAAGGCCCACGACCAGGGCGTTTCCGTCGATGATATCGCCAAGGCGGTTGCGCTTTCGATGGGCGACCAGACCTATGGGGAATTTTACAAGGACGGTCGCCAGTACGACATCATCGGAGCGGTTCCTTATGAATACCGCGCTTCGCCGTCAAAGCTGGAAGAACTCAGCGTGCGAAACTCTTCCGGTGAAATGCTTTCGGTTTCGAATTTCATCATCTACCGGGAAAAGTCCGCATCGCCTTCCCTTCCGCGGTATAACCGCTTTAGCGCGGCGACCGTTTCCGCGGGCCTTATGCCCGGGATGACGGTGGGCGACGGAGTAGCCGAAATGCGCCGAATTGCAAACAAGGTAATTCCCGATTCGCTGAACATCCAGACGGAACTCTCCGGCTCTTCGAAAGAATATGAGGAAAGTTCTTCGGGGCTTTACATCGTGTTCCTGCTTGCGCTTGCCTGCATCTTCCTCGTTCTCGCGGGACAGTTCGAAAGTTTCCGCTCGCCGTTCGTCACGTTCTTTACGGTTCCGCTTTCGATTGCCGGGGCGATCGTTTCGCTTTATCTCTTCGGGCAGACGCTGAACATCTTTAGCGAAATTGCGCTGATTCTCCTGATAGGGCTTGTGACGAAGAATGGAATTCTGATAGTGGAGTTTGCGAACCAGGTTGCGGAACGCACTGGCTGCTCGCGCCTCGCCGCGGCGAAGAAAGCGGCTCGCTTGCGTTTCCGCCCGATTCTCATGACGAGCTTCTCGACGGTTCTCGGCGCGGTTCCCCTGATTCTCACCGGGACTCCGAGCCGTGTCGCAATGGGAATCACCATCGTGTGCGGGCTTTCGTTTGCCACGTTCCTCACGCTTTTTGTCGTTCCCGCAGCCTATTCCTTCTTTGCCGGGAAGCCTGCGAAGCGGATTTCCCTCGAACCGGAAAAGAAAGTTTTCCCGGGTGCGACCCGTCCCGTTTCCGCCGGTATTCTGCTGTTCGCTCTGGGTGCGTTCCTTTTTCCGCAGACGGCAAGTGCACTTTCTCCAAGCGAGGCTGTCCGCATTGCGCTAGAGAAGAATCCTTCCGCGCTCCTTTCCGAGGAAAGCGTCAAAAGCGCCGAGGCTAGCGTGAAAAGCTCCCGCAAGGGGATGCTGCCTACGGTGGATCTTTCGCTTTCGCGTTACTACACGTATGGCGATGAATATTCCCGTTCGCAGGCAGGCGTGAAGACGGATATCGATGGCGATCTGGGACATAGCGACGCGTTCCAGCTGGCGGTCAATTACACGGTTTTCAACGGTTTCGGCGATGTCTCGAATCTTCGGGCGAGCAGGGCTTTTGTCGAAAGTTCCAAGGCGGAACTCCGGTCCGTGCGGGAGACTATCGCGTCGAACGTGCTTGTGTCATATCTGGATGCCGTGATGGCGAAGGCTTCTCTCGAACTTTCCGATTCGAACCTTTCCGTTTCCCATGCCCGGCGGGAACTTTACCGGAACCGCTTTGAATCGGGAAATGCGACCAGGCTCGACTATATTTCCGCGCAGATGGATTTTGCCGCCGACAGCGCAAAGAATCTTTCGCTTCGTTCGACGCTTGTCGCGTCTATTCGGACGCTGGACGAGCTTTTGGGGGGCGGAATTGTCGGGAAAGCTTCGGACATCCAGGATTCTTTTGAAATCGACCGGGAACCGTATTGGAAAACTCTGGATGGCTTGGAAACGGCGAAGCTGCGCGCCTTTGAAAACAATGCGGAACTTTTTTCGGCAAAGGCTTCCCTGAACTATGCCCAGGTGAACCGGAAGACGGCGAACTCTTCGCTCTACCCGAAACTCGATTTGCACGGTTCCCTGAATGCTACCGCGAGCGCGTCCGAAAAGGGAAATCCCGAAAAGTCGAATAAGGAATATTTTCGGGTCGGTGCGGCGCTTTCGTGGAATCTTTTCAACGGCCTTGCGGACGATGCGAAAAGGGAAACGGCGAAAATCGCAGAACGTACCGCGCAACTTCAGGCGGAAAAAGTCCGCTTGAACGTGGAAATCCGCGTGGCAAATGCCGTCGATGCGCATCTCCGAGCGTTGGAATCCCTAGGCGTCGCCGAAGGAAACGATTCGCTTGCTCTCGAAATGCTTGAACTCGGGCGGGAACGCCTCAAGGAAGGACGCATCACGAACTTTGAATTCCGCGAAACGCAGAACCAGTGGCGTAGCGCACGGGAAACGCTTCTTTCGGCAAAAGTCGCTGCGGCCAAGGCGGAAATCCAGGTGAAGCTTTTGACGGGCGAACTTTCGGGTATCAGGGATTAGAACTGTCCAGGGCTTAGCTTATAGAGCTTAGAACCGTGGACATCTAAGTTTTCGGGAAGAGCTAAGCGGGACACGGGACGCGGTGACTGGAAGCGAACTGTTTCCGTGCACTGTCATTCCCGTGCTTGTCCGCCGCGGCGGACGCAGACATGGGAATCCCTGAGTGCATGGAGATTGCCGGGTCTATGCCCGGCAATGACAGGGTCAAGCCCGATAATGACAGGTTAGCGATCTTGCCGAGCTAAGCGGAATACGGAACGCGGGGACTTGAAGCGAATAGATTTTTCTAAGCTCTAGAATTTCAGTTCCAAGCTCTGACCATGCTCTAGGACGACCGTTT
>CAVKXR010000154.1:0-5906 GCA_963660275.1 Oscillospiraceae bacterium | reverse complement strand
CCGCAAAAATCGGCAGAAAAGCGCAAGTCGGCACGGAAATTTAGTATAATAGGCGCATGGATCCAATCAAGACAATCGTTATCGCCGGCGGCACCCACGGCAACGAACTCACCGGAATCAAGCTCTACGAAAAATGGGCAGCCGACAGCAAGTGCTACGCAGACAGATGCCCGTCCGCAAAAATCGCCCTGGTCCACACGAACATCGAAGCGACCGAAGCCTGTCGCAGATACATCGACAAAGACTTGAACAGAAGCTTCGCCGAAAGCCTTCTCACCCTGAAATCCCCGGAAGCCTACGAAATCCGGCGGGCGCAGGAACTGAACGATAGGTTCGGTCCCAAAGGCTGGGACACCAAGACCGACCTGCTAATAGACGTCCACAACACAACGTCGAACATGGGAATCTGCCTCATACTTTCCGCACGAGACCCTTTCACGATGCGCGCAAGCGCGGAACTCGTCCACGAATTTCCGAACGCCTTCATCTACTACCAGCCGGAAGAACGCGGCGAATCCCCTTACTTCGGAACGGTCGCCAAGGCGGATATATGCCTCGAAGTCGGTCCGCAGCCACACGGCACGCTCGATGCGAAACTCTTCCGGGAGACCGAGCAGGTCGTCCTCCGCTACCTCGAACTCGCCGAGGAATGGAACGCAGGAACGCTCCAGAAAAAACCGAAAAGAAAAGTCGATATCTTCACGCAATACAGGGACATCGACTACCCGCGGGACAAGTTCGAGCGCATTACGGCGATGGTCCATCCGAACCTGAGAAACGGCGACTACCGCGAAGTCAAGCCCGGCGATCCGCTTTTCCAGACATTCGACTACAGGACGGTTCGCTACGAAGGCGAGCACAGCGTCTGGCCTATCTTTATCGACGAAAGCGCCTATTACGAAAAGAAGCTCGCGATGAGCCTCACCGTCAAGACCTCGGAGGAATGGTGATGTCCGAAGAAACCAACGAACCAAAAGAACTTTCCACCGACGAAAAAATCAGTTCGCTTCTCGCTCTTATCGAGTCCCAGCGCGAAACTCCTTGCAGCTCCCGCTTCGACGAAATCCTCGACGGGTTTGAAGACTTCCTGATGACGCGCCCCGCGCCACCTAAGGAATGGCAGGAACGCTTCGACGCATCCGGCAAGAAGTTCGACTACTGGCAAATCGTCCTCCCCGCGGACTTCCAGGATCCTTTCGAAGACGACCTGGGAAACATCCGCCGCCTGCGAAACGAGTTTTCCGACACGAAACCTTCCATGGCCCTGGAGCATCTTCTCATCACGCGAAACTATTTCCTCTACGAAAACGGGCACGCCGCCCCGATTCCCGCTCCACGCCCCATCCTGATGCTCGAAAGCATGGACGACGAAAAATCCAAAATCGACTGGGACTGCTGCTTTACCCTTTTCGGCGACGGAAGCTTTTACGCCTACAACCTCGACCAGGACAACGAAGAGGAACTCGGCGAGGATTTCAAGAGCATTCTCAAGGAGAGAATCGGCATCCTTTCCGAAATGCGGCTGGTCGTCCCGGCGGAAGGCCGCGACTACGGAATCATCACAAACTAACGTCAGGGCAAATTCCGATGGAAGCTTTCGAACGGGAAATCTACGTCCACTATTTTAAGCACGGAAACATCCGCCCCGCACAAAGCGATCCGCAAAGCGTCCCGCTCGAATTTCTGCTACAACGCTACGAGGCGTTCTTCTTCGACGCGTTCGGAACTTTCTATGCGCAAAAGGAAGTTCTCTATCCCGGAGCGCTCGAAATGTACCGAAAGGTCCGGGCAACGAAAAAGCCGATGAGGCTCGTGACAAACGCCGCTTCCGCAAGCATTCCGCAGCTCTCGGAAAGCCTCGCCCGGATGCAGATTCCCTTTGACGAATCCGAAATCGTCTCGTCGGGAAACCTCTTCCCCACTTTCGCCAGGGAAAACGGAATCCGCGAAGCCTTTTACATCGGACGCCCGGGCGGAGCATCCTTCCTCGAAGCGGGCGACGTCAAGATTTCCGAGGATCCCGCGGAAGCGACCGTCATCGTCTCCGCAACCGGCAAGGAAGATGCCCTTTTCGAACGCGCCCTCCAAATTTTGAAACGCCCGGGCGCAAGGCTAGTCGTGCTGAACCCGGACGCCTGGGCGCCGCGCATCGGAAAGCCCCGGGAAGCCGTTTCGGGAGCTTACGCCCACAGGCTCTACCTCGAAGCGAAACCCCAAGTTTTCTATTTCGGGAAACCTTTCCGGCAAATTTTCAACAGCGCGCTTTCGACGCTTCCCCGCCCCATGCGCACGGTCATGATTGGCGACACGCTCGCCACGGACATCGGAGGCGCAAGGAACGCCCAGATCGACGCGGCGCTTCTCGTCGGAAGGAACGAACCCGCCGCGGAACTCGGCGACGACGAAAAATTCCTAGGCGTCCGCCCGAACTACTATTTGACGGGAATCTGAAAAAATGCCCTTGCCAAGAACAGGAATTTTATACTAGATTTGGGGTAAAAATTCAAGACATCCCCATTATTTCGGGGAAACGAAACCCGCCCAAAACTTTTGGACCGGTTTTTTTGTTTTTCCCGGAAAAGGACCTGCTCAAAATGATTGACAGAAACAAGCATTTGCTGCGCCTCGCCGACTGGAGCGAAGAACGCATCCTCGAAACCGTCGAAATCGCCATGCGCCTCAAGAAGGAAGTCCACGCCGGACACTTTTCCGACCGTTTCCAGGGGCAGTCCATCGGGATGTTCTTCGAAAAGCCTTCGCTCCGTACCATCACGACATTCCAGGTCGGCATGAACCAGCTCGGAGGCTCCGCCGTCCTGCTTTCCCCGGATTCCATCGGGCTCGGAAAGCGCGAAAGCGTCCACGATGTCGCCTGCTGCCTTTCCCGCTGGGTGAACGCTCTTGTCGTCCGCTGCTTCAAGCAGGAACTGGTCGAAAAGCTCGCCGAATACGGTTCGATTCCGGTCGTGAATGCCCTGACCGACGATTCCCACCCCTGCCAGGCCTTCGCCTTCGCCGAGACCATCCGTGAAAACCTCGGCGAGTTCAAAGGCAAGACTATCGCCTTCATCGGCGACGGCAACAATGTCGCGAACTCGTTCCTCGTCCTCTGCGCAAAGCTCGGCATGAACTTTACGCTCGCCTGCCCCGAAGGTTACGAACAGCCGAAATCCGTCGTCCTCGAAATGGAACCGTTCTTCAAAAAGCGCGGCACCGCCTACCGGGTCTTCCACGATCCGAAGGAAGCCGTCAAGGACGCGGATATCCTGTATAGCGATGTCTGGGTCAGCATGGGACAGGAAGGCGAAAAGGAATCCAAGCAGAACCACTTCCGGCCTTTCCAGATAAACGACGAACTTTTGAAGCTCGCCCCGGAAACCTGCAAGGTCAGCCACTGCCTCCCGGCTCACCGCGGCGAGGAAATCACAGACTCCGTCATGGACAATCCCAAGGTGAATCTCGCGTTCGAGGAAGCGGAAAACCGTCTGCACGCCCACAAGGCGGTTCTCTGGCAGTTGATGAAATCGACCGCAGACCTCGGAAAATAACCGAAGCGGAACTGTTTTCGCCCTGCCTCGCGCAGGGCTTTTTCGATCTTCCAAAGGCTCGCCGTCCGCCGAAAAAAGGGTTATCTTTTTCCAAAGAAAGTTTATATTGTAGGCAGAATATTTCCTTGCGAGGTTTTCCTTGTTCCGACTGTTCGCGCTAGTTTTCCTCTTACCGCTTGCCCTTTTTGCGCAGGTGCAATTTCCGCATGGTTCCGGAATCGTCGATATCACGAAGTCCCCCTATAACGCAAAGACCGACGGCAAGACCGATGTCACGGAAATCATCCAGCGGGCGCTCGACGACCATCCGAACGGAAACTACGTCATCTACCTCCCGAACGGCACCTACCTGATTTCCCGGCAGCTCAGCTGGCCTCAGGCGGAAAAGGATGAAGATTCCTACCGCCGGACCATTCTCCAGGGCGAAAGCATGGGCGGGACGCATATCGTGCTCCAGGACAACGCCTACGGCTTCGGCAACCCGGACGCTCCGCGCGCGATGATCTACACGGGCGTCGGAAACTACCCGCACAACCGGAACGCCATCCGCGACATTTCGCTCCACACCGGCAAGGAAAACCCCGGAACGATAGGCATCCGCTTCAACGCGAACTACCAGGGAACCATTTCGAACGTCAAAATCTTTTCCGGAGACGGCACAGGCGTCGCGGGCATCGACATGAACTACACGGAAGGCATCGGGCCGCTACTCGTGAAGAACGTGGAAATCCGCGGGTTCGACGTGGGAATCCTCACCGGGTTTCCGATGTACGGGATGACGTTCGAACACATCACCCTCTACGGTCAAAAAAAATACGGCATCGAAAACCACGACCAGGTTCTCACCATCCGAAACCTCCGAAGCCACAACGAAGTCCCCGCGATAGCGAACTTCGGCGAAAACGCCCTGCTCACGATGATCGGCGGCGCGCTGGAATACACGGGAAAGAAAAAGTCAAAAGTCCCCGCCATCTACAACGAAGGATTTCTCTTTGCGCGGGATATCGCCACGAGCCGTTACGCGAAAGCGATCGAGGACAGGGGACCCGCTAGCGGCGAAGGACTTCCCGGACCGGAAATCATCGAATACTCCTCCGACATCCCGACGAACCTCTGCCATTCCCCACAGTATTCGTTCAAGCTTTCCATCGCCGAGACGCTGATTCCCATGGAGCAGTCGCCCGACCAGTGGGTAGGCATCGCGGGAGACTACGGCGGAACGACAGGCACGGGAAGCGACGACTCCAAGGCCATCCAGCAGGCGATAGACGACGGAGCGGAA
Organism: Oscillospiraceae bacterium; assembly: GCA_963660275.1. GTDB lineage: Bacteria > Fibrobacterota > Fibrobacteria > Fibrobacterales > Fibrobacteraceae > Hallerella. The sequence continues at coordinate 1,076 of CAVKXR010000154.1, read as the reverse complement.
ACCATCTACTTCACCCCAGGCGGACGCTACACCATCAACCGGGACGTCATCATCCGCAACCGCGTCCGGAAAATCATCGGGACGGAAGCGACAATCGACGGCACCGGAAAGTTTATCGTCGAAGGCAGCGCGTTCAAGGAAATCACGTTCGAACGATTCGGGGAATTCGGCGCGGGCATCTACCACAAGTCGCCCCAGACGCTGGTCCTCAAAAACATGAAAGTCAAGGACTATACAAGCGCGAAATCGGGCGCTGGCGACCTCTACATGGAAGACGTGGCGATTAACCACATGGAAATCAACCTGCAACACGTATGGGCCCGCAGCCTCTACATGAACAACGACCGCAAGACGAAAATCGAGAACAACGGCGGCACGCTCTGGATTTTGGGCCTCACCGCCGAAAACGGCAACACGGTCCTTCTCAACCGCGACCGCGGCGAAGCGGAACTTCTCGGTGTCCACGTCATATCGAGCCGCAAGGCGAAGACCGCGCCGATGTTCATCAACGACTCCGCAAGCCTTTCCGTCGAAGGCCTCCGCGAAACGCTCCTCCAGGGAAACGCCTTCCCGAAAATCGCGGTCGAAACCCGAAACGGCGAATCCAAGACGCTCGCTTCGAGCGGGCTTCTCAAGAATCCGGGCGGAGGCACCATGATGACGCTCTTCGTCGGCTACGTCCCGAAAGTCGGCGAAAACGAACCGCCCGAAGTCGAAGGCGCTGACGACATGATTCTCCTCCAGTCCGACAAGGCGAAGCTTTCCGGCCAGGTCTTTGACGACGGACGCGGAAGCAAGGGCTATTGCAGCGATCCCGTACAATGGAAAAAACTGAGCGGACCGGGGCGCGTCGTATTCTCCGACGAAAACGAATACGAAACCGATGTCACGTTCTCCTACAGCGGAAGATACGGCATCTCGTTCACGGCAGACGACGGCGAATTCAAATCGTCCGACACGGCGCACATCTATGTTTTCGACCTCCGCACGACGACCAAGGACCACAGCGGTAACGGCGTCGCCTCGGGGCGCGGCATGGACACCTGGGTTTCGGAATTCGACACGTACACGGAACA
>CAVKXR010000153.1:0-5956 GCA_963660275.1 Oscillospiraceae bacterium | reverse complement strand
GATTCCGTCTATGCGTTTTGCAACGGAAAACTTTTTGATCCGTCGAAAGATTTTTGTGCCAATGATAACCTCGTCGCTCTTTGCGGTGGAAATATCTACAATCCGCAGAACGAGACTTGCAAAAACGGAGTTGTGTACGGATTTGTCACCGACATTCGCGACAGCCAAGTTTATAAGACGGTTCAAATCGGGACACAGACTTGGATGGCGGAAAATTTAAACTACGCTTACATGCCGGAAGCCTCGAGTTTTTGCTATGACAATTCTGCGGATTCCTGTGCTAAGTACGGTCGCCTCTACAAATGGGAAGCAGCCTTGGATGTTTGCCCCGCGGATTGGCACTTGCCCGATACAACGGAGTGGAACGTTTTGAAAAATTTTGTCGCTGAACAAATCGGTGACCCGACTTTCGTGGGATATGCTTTAAAATCAACAAGCGGGTGGAATGATTCCGATGACGGCGAGTCGGGTAACGGTTCGGATGTTTTTGGCTTTGGGGCTCTCCCGGCGGGTCTTCGCGACTTAATATTTGGGTACTCCGCGAATGCTCTCGACTGTACGTATTTTTGGAGTTCTACAGAACAAAGCTATAGTGCCTTGTCCCACGGCCCGCGAATGATTTATTTTCCAGGCTCCTCCTCCTATGCACTTTCCGTCCGTTGCATCAAGGATTAAACTTTTAATCATAAATCCAAAACAAAAGGAACAAAATGAAAATCCAACTTCTATTCGGTCTATCGGTGGCGGCGCTTTTCCTCGTCGCTTGCGGTGACGATGTGACGAAAGTTACCAACGTGACGAACGAGGTTTCGGGCATGGAAATCGCCAAGTCCGCAGATTCGCTCGAAAAATGCGTGCCGGAAAATTTCGGCAAGACGGTTTTTGTCTCCGACGAAAACACCGCTTACATCTGCGCGGATTCCGCCTGGAAAAAGCTTTTGCCGACAAGCGAAAAATCTTCGTGCGAAGTGAAAGCGCTTTCGGACAGTTCGGGATTTAAAATCGTCTGCGATGGAGACTCGGTCGGGACGATTTTAAGCGAAAAGGCTGCCGGTTGTAAACTTTTTGATGGCGGAGATGGATCGCTTGTACAGGTTTGCGGCGACGATTCGACGACATTCCACATCGCGCTCTGCGGCGACGTTCCCTACAAGACGGATTCCGAATTCTGCCACGAAAATACGGTCTATGCCAAATGCGGCGAAGAAATCTATTCGGTCGGGAAAGACGTTTGCCTGGATAAAAAGGTCTATAAAAACAAGGCGCTTGCCTGGAAGAATATGAACCCGGATATCGACTACGAAGTGTTTACCGATGACCGTGACGGACAAGTGTATCGTTCGGTTCAAATCGGCGAGCAAACCTGGATGGCGGAAAATCTGAATTTGGAATATACCGCAGGGCAAGGAAGCGCATGCGCGGAGCGTTCGGAAGAAAACTGCGACAAGTTCGGTCGTATCTATTTGTGGTCGTCTGCGATGGATTCGGCTGCCGTATATGGAGAAACCGGCAAGGGATGCGGTGATGGTGATACGGTGTGCGTGGATACTGTCACGGTTCGCGGAATTTGCCCGGAAGGATGGCATTTGCCGGATACGACGGAATGGATTCAATTGCTGGATTTTGTTGCCAGCGAGTTGAAAGATTCAATCGTTCATGTGTCGTCTTATGGAGTCTATGATGAAAATGTTTCTAAAACTCTAGTGTCCAGTGCTTTTGGTGGCAATGATAAATATGGTTTTGGGGCTGTTTTGGCAAAGGTTTATGCTAATCCAGTCTATTATTCGCACACCTTATTTTATTCTTCATCCAAAAAAACTCAAGCTGATTTGGATGAAGATTTCATGGCTGTGGCTATCTCCGACATGAATGCCTCCTATACTTCGTATTTGGCTGAATCTTCAATGTACGGAATGATGACTTCTATCCGCTGCCTCAAGGATTAATAAAAATCTTCAAAGCAAAAACGAACGCACTTCCCGTGCGTTCGTTTGCGTTTTTAAAAGCTCCGGTTAGATTTTGTCGAGCGCCTGCGAAAGGTCCTCGATAATGTCCTCGGCATTTTCCGTTCCAATCGAAAGGCGAATCGTGTTCGGCTTGATTCCCTGGTCGAGAAGCTCGGCTTCGGTCAGCTGGGAATGCGTCGTAGATGCCGGGTGGATGACGAGGCTCTTGACATCGGCGACGTTCGCAAGCAGGGAGAAAATTTCCAGGCTGTCGATAAACCGGAACGCTTCCTTCTGCCCGCCCTTGACTTCGAACGTAAAGATGGACGCTCCGCCGTTCGGGAAGTATTTCTGGTAGAGGGCGTGGTCCGGATGATCGGGGAGGGACGGATGGTTCACCTTTTCCACTTTCGGATGGTGCACGAGGAATTCGACGACCTTTTTCGTATTTTCGATGTGACGGTCAAGTCGGAGCGAAAGAGTTTCGGTTCCCTGCAAGAGGAGGAATGCGGCAAACGGGGAAATTGTCGCGCCTTCATCGCGGAGAAGAATCGCTCGGATATATGTTGTAAACGCCGCCGGGCCTACCGCGTCCGCAAAGGAAATTCCGTGGTAGCTCGGATTGGGCGCTGCGATGGGAGCGTACTTGCCGGATTTTTTCCAGTCGAACTTTCCGGATTCGACAATGACGCCGCCGAGAGTCGTTCCGTGTCCGCCGATAAACTTTGTCGCCGAGTGGACGACGATGTCTGCGCCGTGTTCAATCGGACGGATCAGGTAAGGCGTTCCGAACGTGTTATCGACGACGAGCGGAAGACCGTGTTTGTGGGCGATTTCCGCAATCGCATCGATGTCGGGAATATCGGAATTGGGATTTCCCAGCGTTTCGATATAGACCGCTTTCGTGTTTTCCTGGATGGCCTTTTCAAGTTCCTGCAGGTTGTGCGCATCGACGAAAGTTGTCTGGATTCCGAACTGGGGAAGTGTGTGTTCGAGTAGGTTCGAAGTCCCGCCGTAAATCGTCTTCTGCGCAACGATGTGATCGCCGGCTTGCGCCAAGGCTTCGATGGTATAAGTAATCGCAGCGGCACCGCTAGCGACGGCAAGTCCCGAAGTTCCGCCTTCCAGAGCGGCGATGCGTTGTTCAAAGACGCCCTGCGTGGAATTGGTCAGGCGCCCGTAGATGTTTCCCGCGTCGCGGAGGCCGAAACGGTCGGCGGCGTGCTGCGCATTGTGGAAAACATAAGAGGTGGTCGCGTAGATGGGAACGGCTCGGGAATCGGTGACCGGGTCGGCGTGTTCCTGGCCGACGTGAAGCTGGAGTGTTTCAAAACGGTATTTCTTGTTAGGAATCGTCATTGTGTTAATTCTCCTTGGCGCTTTCGCCGTTGATTGTTTACGCGCTATAAATTAGAACGCTTAGAGCGTTTTGTCCAATACTGTTTTTTGATATTTAGCTATAGATTTTTTCTATAACTTATAGAAGCGAGAGAAGATTTTTGCAGCCGTCAAGGATGTCGTTCCATGTCGTTTCGAAATCACCGGTGTACCAAGGGTCCGCGACATCACGTGGATTTTCCGAGTAATCGAGCAGCAGGGAAACTTTCTGCAATCTCCGGGAAAAAGGCTCGTTCATTTTTGGAAGACATTCTTTGTCGTAAATTTCTCGGGGAAGGATCCAACGAAGATTTCTCAAATTGTTTTTGTCCATCAGCACGATGTAGTCAAACGTGTCGAAGTCGCTGGTGGTCATCTGCCGTGCGGTTTTTCCGCTCGGATCGATGCCGTGACTTTTAAGGATTTGTCTTGCAGGAGGATAGACAGGGTTTCCGATTTCCTCGGTGCTTGTCGCTGCGCTTTCGATAAAGAACTCGTCTTGCCGGTTAGCTTCCTTGGCGAGCCGTTTCATAATAAATTCAGCCATCGGGCTGCGGCAAATATTTCCGTGGCAGACAAAGAGAATGGAAATCATTGGGAATCCTTTAACCGAGTTTTATCCCGAAAATTCCGGCAAACATTAGGGCTATTCCGAGAACTTTCATCGGTTTGATTTTTTTGACGGGAGCGTGAAAAAGTCCCAGGGAATCTATCGCGACGCCTCCGAGAATCATGCCGGTGATCGTGCTGATAATGGAAAGGCCTGTCCCGATACGCTTCACAAGAAAAATGTTCACGAGGATGAACAATGCGCCGAGAATGCCGCCTGTAAACATCCACCAGGGACCGCGAAACTTTTCCAGGGAAAAGTTATTCGGTGAATGGGATGAAAAATTTCTGAAAAAAAGAACAAGGCATACGAGGCTTAGGAAAAAAATCCCGACGGAAAATGAAACCAGAGACGCCTGTAACGGAGAATTCAGTTCTGCGCCCAGTTTTCCGTTGACGGCTGTCTGTATCGCGCTGGACACGCCGACAAGAACGCCGAGAAATTTCCAGAAAAGGTTCCTCTCTGTAGCGTTTGATGCGGGAGTCTTTCCGAAATCGATGACTGTGAAAAAAGTTCCGATGATAACCGCCAGGATTCCCAAGGCTCGGTTTGCGGTGACGGGAATTTGTGTGCAATGGAAAAGCCCAAACGTATCGATACCGAATCCTGCGAGAATCTGTCCCAGGATGGGGAGAATTACCGCCAAGGCTCCACCGAGTTTTAAAAAAAGGAAGATGTTTCCGACGAGAAAGGCGACGCCGAAAAATCCGCCGGTAAAAACCCACCAAGGCTCGTTTCCCAAAATATTTGGTGAAGGAAAATCGTTTTGGCCAAAGATAAAAAGCGCAGCGAGAAATATCCAGGCGACGATGAATGAAACGAGAATGGCGAAATAGGGAGAACCGATGTGACGGCGAAGCTCCGTGTTAACGCTCGTCTGGAACGGTAGCGAAAGACCGGCGAAAATGCCAAGCAAGAATTCCATTTTAAGATATTTCCAAAGATAGCTATCGGAGTTCTGTCGTGGAAAAATTTCCCCAAAAAAGCTATACTTGTTCAAAACATCTTAACAAGGACACTCTATGAGCCGTTTGACCGAATCGAAAGAATGGAAAGCGCTCGGAGCGAAAGCTTCCGAAGCGAAAACCTGGAATATGCGCGAAATGTTCAAGAAGGACGCGCAACGTGCCGAAAAGTTCAGCGCGGAAGCGTGCGGAATTTTCCTCGACTATTCCAAGAACCTGATCGACGACGATGCGATGGCGAAGCTTCGCGAACTTCTTTCGTTTGCTGGCTTTGACGATATGCGCAAGAAGTTCTTCTCGGGCGAAAAAATCAACACGACGGAAAAACGTGCCGTTTTGCACACGGCGCTCCGCTATAAGGGAAACTCGCCGATTTTCGTCGATGGCAAGGATGTCATGCCCGAAGTCCGCGCAGTGCTCAAGCACATGGAAGAGTTTACGAATCTGGTCCGCAGCGGAAAGTGGCTGGGCTATACCGGCAAGAAAATCCGTTCCGTGGTGAACATCGGCATCGGAGGTTCCGATCTGGGACCGGTGATGGTGACAGAAGCCCTGCGACACTTTGCCACGCCGGATTCTCCCGAAGTTTACTTTGTATCAAATATCGACGGAACGCATATCGCGGAAACGCTGAAAAAGGTGAATATCGAGGAAACGCTTTTCATCGTCGCGTCCAAGACTTTTACGACGCTCGAAACGATGACGAATGCGAACACCGCAAAGGATGCCGTGCTCAAGGCGTTCAATGGCGACAAGAAGGCGATTGCCAAGCATTTCGTCGCCCTTTCGACGAATGCCGAAGCTGTCTCCGAATTTGGAATCGACACGGCGAACATGTTTGAATTCTGGAACTGGGTCGGCGGACGCTATTCCCTGTGGTCCGCTATCGGGCTTTCCATTGCGCTCCGCATCGGTTTCGACAACTATATGCAGCTCCACCAGGGCGCCTATGAAATGGACGAACATTTCAAGAACGCTTCGGTCGAGAAGAACCTTCCGGTGATTCTCGCTCTGCTTGGCGTCTGGTATGACAACTTTATGGGGGCGCAGTCCTACGC
>CAVKXR010000152.1:0-5996 GCA_963660275.1 Oscillospiraceae bacterium | reverse complement strand
GAATATGTCCTTGGACTTGTTGATCGATAGTTTCGTTTCCGATTTGGAAAAGGATGGCGTCTTAGATAACGATACTTTGAAGTTTGCTCTGTCGGAAGTGGAATTTCCAACCGAAATGATTCGCGATGAGATGGAGAGCTGGAATATTTTCGATACGATTACGGATTTCGAGAAATATCATCAAGCTTTCTGGCGGAACATTCATCGATTTCCAGAATGCGAACTCCAAAATGCCGGCACGTTTGTACGCGATACGTTTGATATCTGTCCAAATCACGGACGATCCTATGTTTGCGAAAACGGAGAATGGAAATCTGTTCCCTACGATGTGACCGATACAAAACCTTTGGAATGTTCCGAAGAAGGCGCGATTGTCTCGGGAAATCTCGTCGCTACAAATCACTATGTATGCGATTCGGATTCGTTCCGCCTGGCAACCCCGATGGAAATGATACTTGGCAAGGGCTGCACCAGCTACACGGAAGGCGACACGCTTCGCTCGGCGTATGAATATGTTTGCAAGTGGGATTCCTCTTACGGAAGCGGCAAGTATTCGTGGCTATACCCGATCGAAAATACGGTAAAGGGAACGCTTGTCGATTCCCGCGACGGAAAGGTCTATAAGACGGTCGCTATCGGCGAGCAGGTCTGGATGGCGGAAAACCTGAATTTTGCCGGAGCGGATTCGAGTTTCTGCTATAACGATTCTTCCGAAAACTGCGAAAAATACGGAAGGCTTTATGTTTGGTATGAAGCGGTGAACAAAGGAAGTGCAGACTATGAGCAATTTTTCGAAGATATCTACAACGGAAAGGCTGACGCCCAAATTCAAGGAATATGTCCGGACGGTTGGCACTTGCCCCGCTTAGAGGAATGGCTTTTGTTGAATCGTTACTCTCTGGAACTCGGAAACGACAACTATCCGCTTTGTGCCGAGGGATATTGGAGAAACCGCTGCTCGGATCTCTTGGGCTTTACGGCGATTCCGACGGGAAAACGTGACTGGAAAAGCAAAGAGTTTACCGATTTCGGTGAGGCTGCCTATTTCTGGACTCCCGAAAACGGAGCCTATCTGGATTACCATCCGGTTGTCCGCATGGAAGCTATCTTCTATATGGAACCCAAATATTACCATAATAATGACGAACCTTATTCCAGTGCGCTTTCCGTCCGCTGCGTAAAAAACTGATCCGGAACATCGCGCCAATCTTTTTCTATCTTAGCGATATATGAAAAAGTTTTTTGGATTTTCGTTTGTTCTTTTGACGGCTTTAGCCTTTGCCGCAGACGCCCGCTTTGAACAGGGCGCCCGGTTTGAAGCGGCGGGGAAGTTTGAAAAGGCCCTCGCCGAATACCGTTCGATTCTTGCCTCGGAGCCACACAATGCGAAAGCCTTTTACGCGGCGGGAACGGTTCGGTTCAAGATGAAGGACTACAAAGGCGCCATCGCCAATTACGAACTCGCCATCAAGTATGATTCCGGGATGAATGAGGCTTATGAAGGCGCGGCAAAAGCCTACGAAAAGCTAGGCGACAAAAAGCAGGCTGAGGCGATGCGGCAAAAAATCGGAAGCCCGAAGCCCGCTGCGCAAAATACGACAAAAAGCGAAACTTCTAAATACTCCTATGCGTCCGAACCGTTCCTCAAGGCGAAGCGCGCCTTTGACGCCAAGGATTACAAAGGGACCTGTTCCGCCGCGCGGGAGCTTCTCTTGAAAGAATCGGGACATCCGGGAGCCTATTACTATGCGGGAGCGGGTCGCTATGAACTCGGGGAATTCGACAAGGCGGAATACAACCTGAAGCGTTCCTTCGACTATCCGGAACTGGGATACAATGCGCACTTCTATCTGTCGCTTATTTACAGGAAACAGGGAAAGGCGAAAGAGGAAAAGGCGGAACTCGAAGAATATGTCAAGCTTTCCAAAAACGAAACCGCTCTCGCAAATGCCAAGGCTCGATTGGAGGAACTTTCCGGTGCGAAGAAAGTTTCCGTTGCGGAAAATTCCGAAAAGGGCGAAACCGCAGCCCAGGATTCTTCAAAAAATGTCTCCGCAATTCAAACGGTTCCTGAAAAAACGGAACCTCCCGAACCGAAACCCGCTCCGAAGAAGCCCGGGGAGATTTCCTTGGAAGCCGCCAACGACGCTTATCTGCAAGGGGACTATGCGGGTGCGCTTTCCATTTACCAGGCGCTGCAAAAACGGATTCGCGATGAAAACGATCGTTCCTATCTGCTGTTTCAAATCGGGAACATCTACCGCATCCGCCGGGATTTTCGCTCGGCTGTCGCCAAATACCGCGAAGCGGTGGAGCTTTACCCAAATTCCGAATGGGCGAGGGAAGCGGAACGTGCCTGGGAAGACGCCGTATGGCAGGAACAGAACGCAGACAAGCTTCCGAGACGGTAAAACGGAGAAAAACTAAATGATAAAGTTATATCATGGCGATTGCTTGGACGTGATGCATTCTTTAATCGCCAGCCATGTAGAAGTTGATGCAATCATAACGGATCCTCCTTATGGGACATATAGGCAATTTGTTGGTCTTGAACAATTCGTATAATTTTTTATAGCTGAGTTCTTCGACTAGATGCTTTTTGTGAAATTCAAAAGTCTTGTTGTTTATATGAAATTGACCTTCACCTTTGTTATTTCGATGTTGCTTGTCGCTATACCCAGGGCAGTTTTCGATTTCGTTTGAAGACAATCTGAAAATCATAATTTTATCAGAAAAGAACATTCCATAATACAAAGTATCGAAACAAGTTCGTTTAATCTGCTGAATGTTGCAATCGAAAGGATATTTATCAATATCGTTGCTCGATAAAGCCCGATTGCTTACATTTGCTTTTAAAATTTGATCGATTACATTGGATTCTTCTATTTTTGACTCATTTTCTTTCATCACTGTAGAAAACTTGATTTCAATGCGTTCCGTCTTGTCAAGACCATTCTTGTCGTAAAGCAAAGTATGGGAATCCTCTAGAGCAAAAATTTTCTGAATCATTATTTCGGCAATTGTCCCGAATCTTCTTGTAAATGCCGTCTCGAAATTCTTTTATATCCATAGTTTTTATTCTGCCTGGAGCAAAAGTCCCTTGAGGTATTGGCCTTCGGGGAAGGAGCTTTTGATTGGATGATCCGCGGGCTGCCCAAAACGGTGAATTATCTGGACCTCCCGGTGCGCGTCGAGAGCGGCGTCGGCGACGATTTTTTGGAACAAATCCATTATCATCAGCCCGGAGCAGCTGAACGTAGCGAGCATTCCGCCCGGAGCGAGCAGCTTTAGCGCCAGCAGGTTGATGTCCTTGTAGCCGCGCGAACCTTTGGCAAGGTGTGACTTGTTTTCGATGAATTTCGGCGGGTCGAGAACTACTAAATCGAATTCCTTGCGACTGTCGCGGCACTTGCGGAGATAGCTGAACACGTCCGCTTCAAGAAGTTCTACCCGGCTCTCGTCAAATCCGTTTTTCTGGATTAGCGTCTTGGCGATTGCGAGTGCCTCTTTCGATACATCGACTTCGGTAACGCTCTCCGCTCCATTTTTTAAGGCGAAAAGTCCAAAACCACCCGTGTAGGAAAAACAGTTCAGTACGCGTTTCCCGCGGGCAAAGGCTCCCACTTCGGCGCGGGCGTCCCGCTGGTCTAAGTAATATCCCGTCTTGTGACCGTTCCAGACATCGATGTCAAAACGGATTCCGTTTTCGATAATTTCGACCGGCTCTTTCGGAACATTTCCATAGACGACGCCTTTGCGGAGCGGCAATCCTTCCTTGGTGCGGACATCGGAGTCGCAGCGTTCGAGAATTCCCGTCGGGGAAAGCTTTTCGGCCAGCAGCCCATAGATTTCCTTCCGGAATTTTTCGACTCCGGCGGAAAGGATTTCGACCGAAAGAATTTGGCCGTATTTGTCGATGATGCATCCCGGAAGCCCGTCGTTTTCGGCATAGATGAGGCGGAAGGCGGACTTCGGGTCGTGAACGTCAAATCCTCGGCTTTTGCGGTTTTCTATCGCTTTGTCAAGAATATTTGAAAAAAAATCCCGCCCAACAGGCATCCGTTCCTTGAACGTCCAAAAGCGCGCTCGGATTTGCGACTCGGGCGAGTAGGCGGCAAGTCCCAAAAACTCTCCATGCGCCGAGCGGACTTCTACCGTGTCGCCGAGTTTCGGTTCGCCTTGGATGCGCCGAATCGCTCCGCTGAAAATCCACGGATGCTTTCTTTGCGCGGACTTTTCCTTGCCTTCTTCGAGGACTAGAACGGGAAAATCGGCCATCAGAGCGTTTCCTGGAACTTGTGAAAGCTGTCGAGAAGTTCCGCGTAGGAATTTGCCGAGGCGAGTTCGGGGAATTTTTCCGTTACGTTTTTCGGGGCGAACAGGAACGAACCCTTGTCCGCGGCGAGCAGCATCCCGGTATCGTTGAAAGAATCTCCTGCGGAAAAGACCTTGAAATTGAGCGTCTTCAGGGCTTCGACGGTTTTTCGCTTCTGGTCGTGCAACCGCAAGCGGTAATCGGTGACGAATCCGTTTTCGACGACCAGGTTGTGACAGAAAATCGATGGGAATTTCATCTTCCGGATAAGCGGGTAGGCGAATTCCTGGAACGTGTCGCTGAGGATGATGACCTGGGCTTCGTCGCGGAGCGTGTCCAGAAATTCCAATGCACCGTCGAGAAGCGGGAGGCTTCCGATGATCTTCTGGATGTCGTCGATCTTCAGATGTTCGCGGGCGAGAATTTTCAAGCGACCGCGCATCAGTTCGTCATAATCCTGGATATCGCGCGTGGTGAGGCGAAGTTCCGGGATGCCAGTCTTTTCGGCGACAGCTATCCAGATTTCGGGCGTGAGGACGCCTTCCATGTCAAGCGTGACGACGCATTGTTTCTTAAACATAATTGAGGCTCACTTCAAGCGTTCTGTTAAAATATCGCGGATTTCGTCCGGCGTGACGATATACTTGCTGCGGCAAAAATCGCAGACCAGTTCGAGGTCCTTACCGTCTTCGAGGAGTTCTTCGAGGTCCTCGGTCGGGATGCTTCCGAGCGTGGCGAGCGAGCGGACCTTGCTGCACGGGCAGTAGGGACGAGGCTCGATTTCGCGGACGATAGTCGTCGGGTATTCGCCCGAAACCGCTTGCATCAGGGCGTCCAGGTTGTAAGCCTTGCCGTCATAGAATTCCGAGAAGGCGGGGAGCTTCGCCACTTGCTTTTCGAGAATCGAAAGTTCGTCGTCGGCGATGTCCGCATAAGGCTCGAGATAGAATCCCACAGCGTAGTCGAGCTTCTCCGGATTTTCCTTGTTCACGCGGGCTTCGATGCCTACCGCGGAACGCGTCTGGGCGGACTGGAGCATAAAGACGGAAAGGTTTCGCCCCATGCTTTCGGAGACCGCTTCGATGATGCTTTCGCTTGCGCGCTTGCCGCGTTCGTCGAGCGTGACGACCTGGAAATGCTGCGGGGAAAGTGCCGGTTCGAATTCCTTCGAGGCCAGGATGTCGCTCTGGGGAATCATCGCGCGCAGAAGTCCCTGCGGGGTTGAATCCGCTTCGGCAAAGGAGATGTCGCCCGAAAACGAAATCTTGACGCAGACGGTTCCCGGAAACTTTAGGCCCGAGGAAAGAAAAAGCGAGGCAATGGATGTCTCGGCGAGGAGCTTCAAGGCTTGCGTACTCGCTCCGTGCATCTTTCCGATTTTTTCTGCGGAACGCGTAATGTCGGCAAGTACGAGGCGAAACGGAACGTGCGCTCCGGTCGCGCGGATTAGACGGTCTTTTTGTGAAAATTCCATACGACAAATATAGGAAATCGGAAAAGGTTGCTTGAAATCCCAACTATTGATTGGATGTTAACGAGTTATTTTGAATCCTGTATGAATCTTACCCGTTGTATTCCTTGAACCACTCCGCAAAGCGTGCGATGCCTTCTTCGAGCGAGACGCCCGGTTTGTAGCCGATGTCCCTTTCAAGCGCTTCCGTGTCTGCCCAGGTGACTTCGA
>CAVKXR010000151.1:0-6006 GCA_963660275.1 Oscillospiraceae bacterium | reverse complement strand
TGTCAAGTGGGTCGGTCCGGGAAAGGGGATAGGTCTCACGGGGCTTTTCGGCGGTCTCGCTTCGAGTACAGCGCTTACGCTCAGCCTTTCGCAGCGGAGCCGTCAGAATCCCGAATACTCGAGTTCGCTCTCGAAGGGAATCGTTATCGCCTGGTCGGTGATGTATTTGCGGCTCTTTCTTATCTGCGTCGCGCTTGTGCCGCAAATCGCTCCGAATCTCGCCTTGGCGCTTTTGGTTCCGCCGGTTCCGGGATTTCTCTTCGCCTATTTCCTGCACCGCCGCGACAAGCGTCTGCACACTTTGCCGATGACGAATTTTACGAACCCGTTCGAACTCTTGCCGTCGATCAAGTTTGGCGTCGTCTTTGCCGTGGTGCTGTTCATCGCGAATGCGGCGGAAAAGTTTTTCGGGAGCGGTGCGCTGTTCGCTTCGTGCTTCATTACGGGGCTTGCGGACATGGACGCGATTACGCTTTCCGTTTTGGACATGGTGAAGCTCGGTTCCGTGACGCTTCTGCCTGCGGGCAAGGCGATTGCAATCGCGAGCTTTTCAAATACGCTCTGCAAGGGAGGACTTGCGTACTTCTTTGGAGACAGGGAAATGCGCCGTCTGATTCTTCCGGCGACGGGAATCATCGCGCTGCCGTCGCTTGCGATTATCCTCTTTTTGTTGTGATGTTGTAATTCTCTACAACGCTTTTTGTTTTCGGAGCGAAATGTTTTGGTGAAAATCGTTTAGTTTAATGGGAGAACGATTCAAGTTCACAAGACCACACACCCTCCATCAGCCGTTTTCGAACGAGAGCGGCTGATTTTTTTGTTGTGTCGCGAGGGACTTTGGGCGTGGCATTTTGGAATGTTTTTTGGGGGAGGGATTAAATTCACGCTTGATCATCATGCAAAAAAGCCCGGCTTGTCGCCGGGCTTTCTGTGCAAATTCCAGAAGGTTTACGATTTTTTCGGATCGACCATGTTGATGGAAACGTGCAGGTCGTTCAGCTGGGCGACATCGACTTCGCTCGGGCTTTGGTCCATCGGGCTGGAAGCGCTCGTGTTTTTCGGGAAGGCGATGAAGTCGCGGATCGAGTCCTGGCCTTCCATCGTCGCGACGACGCGGTCGAGACCGAATGCGAGACCGCCGTGGGGAGGCGCCCCGAACTTAAACGCATCGACAAAGAAGCCGAACTTTTCTTTGACCTGTTCCTCGGAAAGCCCGAGCAGGCGGAAAACCTTTTCCTGGACTTCCGGGTTGTGGATTCGGATGGAGCCTCCACCGATTTCGACGCCGTTCAAAACCAGGTCGTAGGCTTCGGCGTTGCAGTCCTTGATGTTCCCGTCGAGCATCATCTGCAGATGTTCCGGCAGGGGATTCGTGAACGGGTGGTGCATCGCCATGTAGCGGCCTTCCGTTTCGCTGTATTCGAACATCGGGAATTCGGTAATCCACACGAACTCGCGTTTTTTCGGATCACGGAGACCCTTGATGCGGGCGACTTCGAGACGGAGCTGTCCCATGGCTGTTGCTGCGACCTTTTCGGGACCGGCGATGAAGAACATCATGTCGCCGTCTTTCGCCCCGACTGCATCGCGCAGGGCGTTCAGCTGTTCCGTGGTGAAGAACTTGCCGACCTGGGTTTCCACCGTGTCGTTTTCCTTGACGCGCATCCAGACGAGACCCTTGGCTCCGTATTTTCCGACATAGGCGGTGAGATCGTCGATTTGCTTGCGGGTAAAGTCCAGGCAACCTTTGGCGGCTAGTCCGCGGACCTTTCCGCCGGCGGCGACTGCGTTCTTGAAGACGCCGAAGTTCGACGTGGCTGCGATTTCCGAGACGTCGTGGATTTCGAGGTCGAAGCGGAGATCGGGCTTGTCGGAGCCGTATTTGAGCATTGCTTCGTGCCAGTTCATGCGGCGGATGTGGCGCGGCGGTTCAAAGTTCCAGACTTTGCCGAGAACCTCGGTCACGAACTTGTCGAACATTTCCATGACCTCGTCCTGGTTCACGAAGGACATTTCGACGTCGATTTGCGTGAATTCCGGCTGGCGGTCGGCGCGAAGATCCTCGTCGCGGAAGCACTTTGCCACTTGGAAGTAACGGTCGAAGCCTGCTATCATCAGGAGCTGCTTGTATTGTTGCGGGCTTTGCGGCAGCGCATAGAACTTGCCCGGGTTTACGCGGGACGGGACCAGGTAGTCGCGGGCGCCTTCCGGTGTCGATTTGCAGAGGACGGGCGTTTCGATATTTTCGAATCCGTTCGCGTAGAAAAATTCATAGACCGCCTTGAGGAAGCGGCTCTTGAGCATCAGGTTCTTCTGGATCCACGGACGGCGAAGGTCCAGGTAGCGGTAGGTGAGGCGGAAGTCGTCGTTTTCCTTGCACTCTTCCTTCGGGTCGTTGATGGCGATAGGCGGGGTTAGCGATTCGTTCAGAATTTCGAGCTTGTCGATTTTCACGTCGATCATGCCGGTCCCGATTTTTTCGTTTTCCATTCCGGCAGGGCGGGCTTGGACTTCACCAGTCACGTAGATGACATATTCGTTGCGGAGCTTGTCAGCGAGCTTGTGGACTTCCGGGTTGCGGTCCGGGTTGAAGACCACCTGGGTCTTTCCATACTTGTCCCGAAGATCTACGAAAATGACGCCGCCCAAATCACGACGACGATCGACCCATCCGGCGAGCGAGACAGTCTTTCCGATGTCCTCTGCGCGGAGTTCGCCACAGTTGTGTGTACGTTTCATAAAGTGAATCCTTGTTTGGAATTTCAACGAGCGAAATATAGAAAACTTGAAATTTGATTTTGCAAAAAGTTATTTTTTTTCACGACGGAAAGATCCCGGAAATCGGGCTTCCCGAAGGATTGCGGTGGCGTCTTGAAAGTAGGAAAATCCAAGTTCAGGTTCTGTCTGCTTGCGCTTGCCGTGTGCGGCGTGGCGCTTATCGCGTGGGATCTGCGCAGCTTCCCGAAGTATCTTTCCGAAAAGTCCGAAATTCCGTTCAGTCACGAAAAGCACGGGGAAAACCTGGGAATGGACTGTTCGAAGTGCCATCCGGGAGCGTATTTCGGAATTCGGGCGACGATGCCTTCGCGGGCCGACTGTATGGACTGCCACAATTTGCCGCTTTCGGAATCCCCGGAAATCGAAAAACTCGAACGCGTTCTTCCGAATGCGTCGGAGCGGCCTTTTGAATTTGAAAGCCGGATGCCGGCGAATGTCTTCTTTCCGCACGGGCTTCATGCGAAGGCGAAAGTTTCTTGCGAAACGTGCCACGGTAGCGCTTCCGAAATCGATGCGGGGCGTAGGCCGGAAGTTCGGATGCAGGAATGCCTGGCGTGCCATCGGGGCGAAAGGGGATTTCCGAAGGCTTCGACGGACTGTGCGAGGTGCCACCGGTGAAAATTTCGCGCGCATCGTTCTTGAAGCTTTTGGGCGGCACGATCGCTTCGCTTTTGCTTTTCGGCTGCCGCCGGGAAAAGTTCCCGACAAAAAATGACAGGGACGTTTTGTCGAAAGCCGACGTTTCGCTTTGGGAAAAGGAGCTGGAACTTTCGCGGAAACGAAATTTGCGGATGGAAAAACTGGTGCGGGTTCCGATGCCCGGAAAGCATCCCAGGTTCCCGTCAGCGACGGTGCGGCTCGGGATGGCTATCGACCTGGACCTTTGCGACGGCTGCGGCAAGTGCGCGCTCGCCTGCATGATGGAGAACAATGTTTCGCGCGTGAGTGCGGACGAAGCCCGGAAGGGGCGCTTTATGCATTGGCTCGAAATGCGGGGGAATGTGCCTGTCATGTGCGCGCATTGCGGAGACGCTCCCTGTGAGCGGGTCTGTCCGACGGGTGCCGCGGTGGCAAGCCCGGACGGCTTTTCGGCGATGGTCTATCCGCGGTGCATCGGTACGCGCTTCTGCGGCGCGAACTGCCCGCTTCATGCCCGGAAGTTCAACTATGCGGACGCCCGGAGCGAAGGACTTGCAGCGAAGTTCAACCCGGAAGTTCCGATACGTCCGCGGGGCGTGATGGAAAAATGCTCGCTCTGCATCCAACGGCTTCAAAAGGCGAGAACCTATGCCCGGACTTTTGGCTCGGAATGGAATGGTGAAAACGTGACGACCGCCTGTGCGGAAGCTTGTCCGCGTCGAGCGATTCTCTTTGGCAACTGGCTCGATCCGAAATCGGCCTTAGTGCGCTACGCGCAAAATCGGACGGTCTATGCACCGGAATCCGTGGCGAAGCTTTCCCCGGCTGTCGTCTATCTGCGGGGGAGAGGATGAACCGGAAAATTTTCCTGTTCGGGCTTGTGCTTTTTCTCGCCGGGTTCTTTTCCGTCGATATGGCGTTTTGGAACGGACCGAAATCCTGGGCGGTTTCCCAGGAGCTTTTTTGGGGAACGCCGATTGCGAATTTTGTCTTCTGGATAGGTCTCGCCCATGCGGGGACTTTCTTTTCGGCGATTCTCGTCGTGCTTGGCGTGAGCTGGCAAAGACGGGTTGCCTTGACCGCGGAGCTTTCGACCCTCGCTTCCCTCTGCGTTGCCGGAATTTTCCCGTTAATCCATCTGGGGATTCCCGGACGTTTTTATGAAATGGTTCCCATCGGAAACCTTCGAGAGTTCTTTGTGAATGTCGAGTCTCCGCTGGTCTGGGATTTCATGGCGATTCTCGCCTATGCGACGCTTTCTTCGCTCTATCTATTGCTCCATCTGTTTGCCGAAAGGTATTCCGCTCTCGAAAAATTTCGGAAACCGTTCGCTTGGATGCTTTTTCCGCTTGTCCTCTGGGTGCACACGATTGTCTCGCTGGACTTTGCCGTTACGTTTGTCCCGGAATGGCTCGGCGGCTATTTTCCGCTTTACTTTATCTTTGGCGCATTGTATTCGGGGGTTGCTCTTGTCCTCGCCCTGCTCGTGCTTTTTGGAAAGAGGGTTCGCCGCGTGGAGGAAATCTTTCTCGCTTTTTCGTGGGCGATGCTCGCCTTTTGGATTTGGGAAGCCGTTACGAAGGATGTTTGGCATCCCGAAATTCTCGTCTTCGGATTTCTTTTGCCGCAACTTCTCTGGATTTCTTCGGTGCGCGAACGTCCGTTTGCCCGCTTTGCGATTTCCTGTTCGGTCCTCGGAGCGCTTTGGTGGGAAAGGCTTTCCTTGGTGCAGCCGCGGATGCTCGACTGGACCGCTGTCGATTGGGGATTTTTCCCGTTCGGTGTCGGAGCGTTTTGCGTGGCGTTTTCCTTGGCGAATTTTGGCGCACAAAGGTTGTTGCGGAACTCGCGCGTTTCGGAAAGTTCTGAAATTTCTGCGGATGCGGGATTCGCCGCGAAGCCTTTTGGTATTTCCCTTGCCGCGGGAATTCTTGTCGCTTCGATTTTTGTGGTTTACTTTGTGCGTAACGCACCGGAATTTCCTTTTGTGCGGATCGTTCCGCTCCTGCTTCCCGTAACGATTTTTGTCGCGGGAAGTATGCTTTCCGTTTTTGCCGCGTGTGAGATCTGGGGAAAACGCCGCATCCTGTCCCTTGCCTTTTGTCTTTCTCTCGTTGTACTCGGTGTTTCGGGATGGGTTTACCGCGGACAGGAAACTTCTTTTTCGGAACCGAAGACCGTTGTGCGGAACGAAAGGCCTTTTGAAGTTTTATCGCCTGGCGAAACGGCTGCGCTGTGGAATGCCCGGTGCGCGGTCTGCCACGGAAAGGACGGAAATTTCAACCGCAAGTTCGTGCATGAGTTCTATCCGCTGCCGCAAAAGCTTTCGGTTTCCCGCCTGGATTCCATCGGAACGGATTCGCTTTCGCGCGTGATTCTTTTTGGCAGACGGTATATGCGGCCTTTTGACGGACGCGTTTCGGAGGACGAAGCCAAGGCTTTGGCGGACTATTTGCGAAGCCTCGCTGAAAAAAAGGAGCTGCGGGAAAGATGACGGATCTGTTTTCATATATGCTTTCGGCTCTCTTCGCCATGGCGTTTTCGCCCTTTCTTTTTCGCAGGAAAATGTCTCTTCCGCTTCGGGGAGCC
>CAVKXR010000150.1:0-6007 GCA_963660275.1 Oscillospiraceae bacterium | reverse complement strand
GATCGTCCGAGAACGAACCGTCCCAATCGAAAAGGCCGTGATTGCACACAAAATAACGACAAGAAGCGTCAGTCTTTTCATCGGGCCTCCTTATCTGAGCTGTAAAAAATTTGAATGCAAGGTGCGGTTTTTATACGAAACGACCAGCCGATAGATTCCCGGAACGAGACTTCCGACCGAAATTTCGGAAACGCCTTTCGGCATCCATTTTTCCGCAGAAAACAACAGTCGCCCGGACAAGTCGAACGCTTTAATCTTGACAATCCCGTCTGATGAAAGTGTCAAACTTTTTCCGTTCAGGGCATCTCCCCGGAAAGTTCCCGTTTTTTGAATCGCAGTCGTCGAATCCGAAGCCTCTTGGCAAGCAAATCCTTTGCGGCAGATGCCCGGAAGGCTGAAACCGAAAGCGTCGATGTTCGGGCCGCCATCGGACGTGGCAGAGATGAACTTCAAGGTTTCCTCGCCCTTTGCCAAATCGACATTCACCCAGGCGGTATCCCAGCGCGACCAGCTTCCCGTCGGGGGAAATTCCACCAGGTAATCGTGATCGAGATAGACGTTCAGCGTCCGCGCCGAAGAGCCTCCGTTCGCGTAGATGATGGCAAGCGTCGCATAGCCAGCCGAAGGAAAAATCATCCGATACGCAGCAAATGTATTCAGCGCATTGTCAAAATTCCAGTAACCGTTCCCCGTAAATCCGGGATTGGAATTTTCGCTCCAGCCAACGTCAAACGAATCCGGTTCGACCGAAGCGTCAAACCATTTTTGGATCGACTTGTTGAAACTTTCCAGCGAGTCTTCGGCAACGCCCTCCGACGGCGTAACGCCTTCGATCGTTCGCGGAGTTCCCGACGGAAAATCCTTCAAGGCCTCGCCGCTTCCCGTGTAGAGTTCCGCAGAACCTCCGCCATAGACCGCCGTATATTGCGTCGAAGCGTTCTGCATCGGAAAGGTGCAGATGTATTCGGAATTGACCGATTTTACGACATTTCCGACCCGTTCGCCATTCCCGTCAAACCATCCGAGAAAGACGCGCCCTTTCTTTGGAATCGTCTTGAGCGTCACCGTCATTCCCGCCGGGTAGTAAGAAGAAATCGTCGTTGCCGAATCGGCGCCTTCGGGGCTGACTTTCACTTTCAGCGAATACATCGGGGCGAGATTTTCGGACAGTTTTCGGATATTTTCATCCGAATGGACACGCATCTGTTCCGTCAAGATACGCCCGAAGACCTCCGCACCGTTCTGCTGCAAGTGCAAGTTGTCCCCGTTGCCATTCACATACGTAGAATATTCCGCAGAATCGAGATGCATGTTCACAAAGCGAAGCGCATAGAACTGCCCTACCGAAAGGAGATAGTTTCTCGAAAGCGTATCCAAGTCGATGAGCGGAACCTTGAGCGATGCGGCGATTTCTCGCGCCCGGATCGGATAGCCATGGTAGGATTCGTAGATGGAATCCGGCAAGGAAACCGCAGACGAAGAATAGCGGAAATCGCTCCGACGGACAGGATTTACGATAATCGGGTGGGCGCCCTTATCCAAGGCTTCTTTCGCCATCGCGGTCGTCGCCGTCACAAAATCCGCCTCGTTGCTGTAAGTGCGGTCGTTTATCCCGAACTGGATGACAACAAAATCCCCCGCTTCCAGCTGTGCGAGAATTTCCGGCCAGAATTTTTGGTAATATCCCATGGCGTAGGTTCCCCCGGCGCCCTTATTTACGACGGTCACCGCATCGGAATTCCAGAAGTAGCCGAATTCCTGACCGATTCCGCGCTTCGGGTAATAGCCTTCGTTCCAGTCCTGCATCGTCGAATCTCCGCACAGGAAAATCTTTACCTTGGCAAATGATGTTTGAAAAGCCAAGAAGATAAAGAGGATGAAGAGAAAAAATTTTTCTTTTTGACGCATCGCTTCCCCTATTTTTGAACGACAAATTTTGACAGAGAAACATCCTTGGCATTGAGCGAAATTCGGAGAAAGTAAATCCCGGGCGAAAGGTTCTTTTTCTCTACAGGCAGCGCATTTGCCCCGACAGAAACATTCGCAGACAGCGAGCGGACAAGCTTTCCCTGCGTATCATAGACCGAGACTTTCGCAACGCCTGAATAATTTGTGTACAACAATCCACGATCCCTATCGTAAAAAGTTTTCCCGGCAAAATGATTTCTTAACGATGTCGCTTCCCCCGAATCCGGCTCCGCAGTGAACTTTTCGACCGTCGAAACGTTGAACGCGAAAACGCAGATGTTCGGGCCGCCGTCCGCCGACGTGGATACCAGTTCCAAGTCGAAATTTCCAGAAGGAAGTTCGACCTTGACGAGAAGCGTATCCCAAACGTCCCAGCCGGAGTTTGAAAAGCGCACCGGATAGATATTTTCTCCGACGCGAACATTCATCCGGCGTTCGCCCGATCCGCCATTCGCATAGACCAGGGCAAGAGTCGCCGCGGTATCGGCGGAAGATTTCAAACGGTAACGCGCAAAGGATCCCAATTCATTTTCAAAGTTGTAATAGGCCTTTCCCAAAAATCCCGAATGTTCCGTCTCGACAAATCCTCCGCTTGCAGAATCCGGCTCGGATGCTTCAAAGGTTTTCACGAACTCCATGGAATTCGGCACGTCTTTTCGCGGCGAAACCACGAAAATATCCGGCTGTCTTAAATTTTTTCCGACATTATCCGGCAGATAGTATCCCAAGTGCGGAGGCTGGTTGTAGGCGACGTTTTGCCAGGCGACGCTTTCCCGATACTGGCGATCGTGCATCAGCGTGTACACCCGGTGCGGCGTTTCGAAAAGTGTCGCGACGATGTTCACGACCGAGGAATCCGCCCCGCTCCGAACAATAAGATCCTCTCGAAAATCCCCGAAAATATCTGCGGAAAGGCACGGATTCGCCTTTGTGTAATTGTTGAGTGTCGAATTGTTGATCTTGTAGATGTTTAAAATCCGATCGACTCCCTGCGTGGAAGAATTCCACTTTTCGAGCTTCCCGCCGGAACCTTCGCGACCCGTCGCATCGAGCAGTTCATCCTGCAAATCGCCGTCCCAATAAATCCGAAAGTTGATCGACGGCGTCACCGAGGAAAGAAGCTCGCCCTTTACCGTGCGAATGCCGCCGCTCGTCGTACTCCACATTTCAAATCCGCGGTTCGTCGAATCGATATCGGCAGCAAGCCCGCGACCGTTATCCACTCCGGTCTGCGCCGTTCCCCAAATAACCTTGCCATCCGGCGAACGAAACTCTTCCGTATAGGCGGAATTTTTTTCCTCGTGGACGTCATAGACTTCTAGCCCCGGCGAATCGGGATCCATATCGGAGAGATGCATCGCATCGCCGTGCCCAAAGCCTGTACGGTAGCGGAGCGTTCCGTCGTGATTCACCGCCGCGGAACCGAAGACAATCTCGTCAAAGCCGTCGCCGTCCAAGTCGCCGACCGAAATATTGTGGTTCCCTTCGCCAAAAATTCCGACTCCTTCCGCATTTCCGGCGTGAATCCATCTTTCCTTCAAATTTTTTCCGTCGAAGTCAAAGGCTACCATATACGCGGCTTCATAGTATCCGCGGGTCATGACAAGACTCGGATGCACGCCGTCCAGATAGGCGACCGCGCCGAGCATCCGTTCCGATCGGTTTCCGTAGGTATCGCCCCAGAGCGTCGTGATGTCGCGGCCCGGAACATAGTCGATTGTGGTGATAGCGGCTCCATCCTTTCCGCGAAAAACCGTCAAAAATTCATTTCCCGTCGAGATGCGCCCCGCCGAATTCCGGTAATCCGCAGCGGCATTCCCGATAACATTTCCAAGACCGTCGACCGTTCCGTCCGATGTTTTCATCGCGATTTCCGCAAAGCCGTCGCCGTCCAAATCATAGACCAGAAATTGCGTATAATGCGCTCCCGCCCGAATATTTTTTCCGAGGTCAATCCGCCACATCTTTTCACCGCTTAGTTTGTACGCATCGATATAGACGTTTCCCGTATAGCCGTTGCTTGCGTTATCCTTGGAGTTCGAAGGATCCCATTTCACGACCAGTTCGTATTCC
Source organism: Oscillospiraceae bacterium (assembly GCA_963660275.1). Taxonomy (GTDB): domain Bacteria; phylum Fibrobacterota; class Fibrobacteria; order Fibrobacterales; family Fibrobacteraceae; genus Hallerella. Next base: position 1,966 of record CAVKXR010000150.1, on the reverse strand, counting down.
CCGTCACCGTCCAAGTCCCCGACGCTCATATCGTTCGGCGTGTAGGAGCAAGTGGAGCCATCGGGCATCGCCAGCGTACCGGGCCTATCCAGCTGAATCGTCTTGAACGCAGCCGCCCCGTAGCTGTCCTTGTAGTAATTATCCAGCGTGACGGTTGTCTGCGAAACATTTCCCTTTTCGTCTTCTAACGAATAGACGTTTGAAACAGAACCCGAAGCGTCCAGATAGCACGTCGAAGCATTGCCTGGAATTTTCGCAAGCTCCTTTCCATCCCGAAAAAGCGTAAAGCTTGCCGTCGGCAGGTCCGTTCCGAGCAATCGCCAGCATACGAAAGTTCCCGTTCCCGCGTTCGCAACGGATAGCCCGCGACCGAGCCTTTCCATCTGGGATGCGGCAAAGGCCTCTCCCCACACACCCGAAAAAATCAGCGCCACCGCGCCGAAGAAAAAAATCCGATTTCGAACCAATCCCATCTGGTCTCCTTTGAGAAAGTTTTTCCAAAAGCTTCGCTCCGTTTTGGAATATTCCCAAAGGGAAAATAAACCCTAGATGGCGTTTTTGAAGATTCGGAGAAAATGAGTGAAGTCCAAAGACAACGCTCAACGGCGAACCGCTTCCGGGACAGGCCAGCGCGCAGCCGGATTCTGGTTCTTGAACGTAGCGGAAATCCAGGCCGGGGAACGCGTTTCGCGGCTCATGTGGAACTCGTCGATTATTCCCTTGAAGTAATGCGTCACAAGGTCCGTCGGGTCGCTCGCCGGATAGACCAGCTTTCCAATGACAAAGAGGCTGTCCGTCACCCGAACCGCTTCGCTCGTCCCGACCCGCGGCGTGGAAGTAGCGAGCGTTCCGTTCACGTAGAGGGACGCCCCGCTCGAATCCTGCGTCACGACCAGCTGCGTCCAGTCATTTACCTTCACGGCAGAATCCGTGTACCAGTATCGCGCCGAATTTGATGCGGAATCCAAAATTTCATCCGTAAAGGCTTCGTAAAGCCAGCCGGTTCCCTGCAAGTATTTCAGGTTGTAGCCCGAAGCGCCCTTGCCGAAGACGACATGGGAAAGGCTCGTGTCCGCCATCTTGACCCAGACCGAAAAAGTAACCGGTTCCCGGAGCGTCACGTCAAAATCCCCGCCCGCCGAGTTCGGAATCGTCACGAAAGCTTTTTTCCCGTCATAGGACAACGCTCCGCCGACAGCCGCCTCGTCCGCAACCGAAAGAGACTCCGGAATTCCGTCAAAGCCGTTACCCGTCGCATCGAGCGCCGAAGTTTCATCACTGTCGAAATGGTAAGCGGCGACAAATCCGTCCGAAAAGACGCGGGCTGCGGAATCCGCAAACGAAGTCTTCGCGCCTTCTTCGAAATAAAGGGTGAGCGTATCTTGAGCACCTGCCCGGAGTTTCGGGATGCGGACCCAGAACGCGAAACTTTCCCGTTCGAAATCGGAATAGGAATTGTCGAGCGCAAGCGTATCGCCGCAAAGGATAGCAAACCACGCTCCGCGAATGCGCTCCAGTCCGCGGAAATCAAAGTCCCCGGAATCCAGCCGGAGAGCCAGCGGGAAATTGCGCAAGTCTTCCGACAGATCGATTCCCGAAGCCGTCATGTCCAGCGGAAAACGGAAAGCGAGCGAGACCTTGTTTTCATCGACAGGCAACGTCGAATCAGGAGCGACCGTCACGCCCTTTTCCAGGGAAAGCGTATAGCCGTCTTCCGAAACAAAGACGAGCGGCCATAGCGAATCCGCTGGGAGGGAATCCACAAAGATGTTTCCCAGTTCCACCGTTACGGGGCGGAGAATCGTCGTGCCCGGGACATAGACAAAGCCTTGTGTCCCATCCGCAAAGCCATGCGCTCCAAGCCGGACGCTCCCGACATTTTCCAGTACGCAATCCCCGTCGAATGTCGAATCCGACAAGGCAAGCCCCATCTGCACAAAACGCTTTCCCGAAGCGGAATCGAAGG
>CAVKXR010000149.1:0-6021 GCA_963660275.1 Oscillospiraceae bacterium | reverse complement strand
CGCAACTCGGAAAGGTCCCCCTACCTTGCCCCCGGCCGAGTAGGCCCCATCCCTCAAAAATCGAGCGTAAACGCCGCTTCCAGTCCCCCGCGGAAATCCGGCCCGAACGCAAAATGCAGCGGGCTGTCAAAGTCGCTCATCATCGCATCGACAACGGCATCGCCGATGGAATACAGATAGATCAGGACGATTCCCCAGATATACTGGTTGCGGTTTTTCCGAAAGTAGAGAATCTGCTCGTTGATGCCATCGAGATCGTCGCTTGTCGGATCTTCCTTTTCCAGAGCGTGCTTGCGGTCCAGATAATAGTTGATGACATTTTGTCTGGAATAGATGCTGACCGAGGCGCCGAACATTCCCATATAGACAAGCCCGGCCTTTCCGTATTCGTCGTTGTAGATTTGCCCCCAGCCCGGAACCAGCGCGCGCAAAAGGGCGCCTGTCACCGGACGGTTTTCCACGCTGTGCCCCTGGTTGTTTTTCCAAATGCCAAAGGCGTCGAAAAGGCTGTAGAGGTGAATTCCGAGCATCCAGGCGAGTTCGGACTTCCGAAGGTCCTCTTCCTCGATCTTGTGGTCGCTGAACGAACGGACCCGCTCCGCGAACTGGTTCCGCTTCGACTGGTAATACGAAAGGCTGTCGTGGTTCCGGAGCATCTTGCGGGAATAGACCAGCACGGAATCCTGGTATTCCCGAGCCTGTCGAAATCGTCGTTTTTTCTGGGAACGCTTGTTGACGAACACTTCGTAGGCAAGCCCGAGTTCAATCGCCGTGATGAATCCGCCGCGGATATAATGCCCCGTGTAATACTGTCCACCACCGGGAAAGATTCCAAAAAAAAGCGTCAGCGGAAGCGAATTGTGCGAAGTTTCGACGTCCCATTCGTATGTCGAAAGCGAATCGATTCCGGGAACTCCTGTCTTCCCCTTTTCCGCGATTTGTTCCGCATCGGCTCGCGAAAAGGCGAACGCGAGCGCCAAAAGAACGAAAAAAAGCGAAAACGGAAAACGCATCGGCACAAATTATAACAAAATGCCACCGGAGAAAATCTATTTTTGACGGCAAACTTCGCAAAAAGCGGGATTCGATAGGACTTGACAAAAAATGTCAAACCGCATTGCTATCTTAGCGGTCAAGGAAACGAAATGAGAACGGAAAACGAAAACAGAGTCGCCATCGTGAACCTCGGGACGGAACTCACCCAGGGATTCACGCTCAACACCAACGCCCACCAAATGGCGGGCCGTCTGCGCGACCTGGGCTTTGTAGTCGCCTACGAGATTACGCTCCCCGACGATGCGGGCGTCTGGAAAGAAACCTGGGAAATGATTTTAAGGGCGAACGTGCACACCGTGATTCTCGGTGGGGGCCTTGGCCCGACCGAAGACGACAAGACGCGGCAGCTCGTTGCGGACACGCTCGGAGAACCGCTCGAATTTCGCGCGGAGTGGATTCCGCAGATAAGGGCTTTCGTCGAACGCTGCGGACTGCAATACTCCAAGACAAACGACATCCAGGCGTTCTTTCCGCGGACGTCCAAGGTTCTGGACAATCCCGTGGGAAGCGCACCGGGCTTTCGCCTGACAAAAAATTCGGTCACGCTGTTCGCCGTTCCAGGCGTTCCATCCGAAGCGATGACGATGTTTACGCGTCACATCGAGCCGTTCCTGAAGGCGAAAAATGTCGCGCCGACCTTTTTCCGCGAACTCCGAATTTCGGGAATCTTCGAATCCGACATGGCGAAGCGTTTTGAACGGGTCCGCTTTCCGAAAGGCGTCTCCTGGTCGAGCCTGCCCGAAAAGGACGGCATTGTCTTCCGCACCTACACCAAGGAATCACCCGAAATTTTGAAAGCCCTCGAAAAAGAGCTTCTTTGCGCCCTGGACGAACCGCAAAGCGTTATTTCCACCGACGGGAAAAGCCTGACGGAAACCGTTGCGGAGCTTCTTGTCGCGCGAGGAGAAACGCTCTCCACGGCGGAATCCTGCACCGGCGGGATGATCGCGAGCGAAATCGTGAACCTCCCCGGCGCGAGCCGCTTTTTCGCGGGCGGAGCCTGCACCTACCGGGACGAAGCCAAGCGGGACATCCTCGGCGTTCCGCAAGCGACCCTCGACACCTATACCGCCGTCAGCCGCGAAACTGCGCTCGCCATGGCCGAAGGGGCGAAAAGGATTTACCGTTCGAACTGGGCGGTTTCCACGACGGGAATCGCCGGACCTGGTGGCGGCACGCCCGAAAAACCGGTCGGACTTGTCTGGATAGGAGTGGCCACGCCGGGAAAAACTTTCGCATTTCGCAAAAATTTTTCGGGAGACCGGGTACAAATCCGTGAAAAAAGCGTCTTTAAAGCGCTGGACCTCTTGCGCAGGGCAATTCTTGAACACAAAGGCACTTGCACAAAAGTTCAGTAATTTGTATATTTAACAAGAAACAAATCCAAACTGGAGTAAAACATGGCAAAGAAAACCGCTGCGCCAACTCTCAACAAGCCTCTTTCTTCCGAAAAGGCAAAAGCCGTCGAAGCCGCCATCGCGCAAATCGAGAAGAACTTTGGAAAAGGTTCCATCATGACCTTGGGCGGCCAGCCCGAGCAGAACATCCCGGTCATCCCGTCGGGCTGCATCCAGCTGGACATGGCCCTCGGAGTGGGAGGCTTCCCCCGCGGACGCATCATCGAAATCTACGGGCCGGAATCCTCCGGCAAGACAACCCTCACGCTCCACGCCATCGCCGAAGCCCAGAAGCAGGGCGGCGTTGCCGCCTTCATCGATGCGGAGCACGCCTTCGATCCCGTCTATGCGCGCCATCTCGGCATCAACATCGACCAGCTGCTCGTCTCCCAGCCGGATACCGGCGAACAGGCGCTCGACATCGCCGAGACCCTTGTACGCTCCGGCGCAATCGACATCGTGGTCATCGACTCGGTCGCGGCGCTCGTTCCCCAGGCGGAAATCAACGGCGAAATGGGCGACAATCACGTCGGTCTCCAGGCGCGCCTGATGTCCCAGGCCCTCCGCAAGCTCACCGGCATCCTTTCCAAATCCAACACGTGCATGATTTTCATCAACCAGCTCCGCATGAAAATCGGCGTCATGTTCGGGAACCCGGAAACGACAACCGGCGGAAACGCGCTCAAGTTCTACGCATCGCAGCGCATCGACATCCGTCGCATCGCCCAGATCAAGAACGGCGAAGAGGTCATCGGAAACCGTACACGGGTCAAGGTCGTAAAGAACAAGGTCGCCGCCCCGTTCACGCAATGCGAATTCGACATTCTCTACGGACAGGGAATTTCCCGCGAAGCGAGCATTCTCGACCTCGGCGTGGAACTCGACGTCATCGAAAAGAGCGGTTCCTGGTTCTCCTACAACGGCGAACGCATCGGACAGGGCCGCGAAAGCGCGCGCCTCTTCCTCAAGAGCAACCCGACCATCTGCGCCGAAATCGAAGCGAAGATCCGCGAAAAGATGAAGGACGTCAAGATGTTCGACATCAGCGAAGACGAAGCTCTTGCCGCCGACGATACCGGTCTGGATTCCGACGCAGCCGAAGCCGCCGCGGAAAATTAAACTTTCTCCCTACAAAGCCCTTTTCCGTTTCAGGTCTCTCCGGTTTCGCCATATTCCGAGGATATCGCAAACGGGAAAAGGGCTTTTTCGCTATCGAAAAAGGACGTTACCTATCCGATTCTAGGAAAAATCGCCAGATTTGATAAAAGGTTCCCGCAATCGGGGAACCCTTTTCACTACTGAGCCACACAAAGCGCCGTCACGGTAGTCGTCACCGTGTACTTCTTGCCCGGAGCGCAACCCGCCGGACTGAAATAGGCAAAGCTGGACAATTCCGTATCGGAATCCCAGTAAACTTTCATATTGTTATAATCCGCACCGACCCTCGGTACGCAGCCGACCGTACAGTTCGACTTCGCTCCGGCCGGGATCTGCACCGTCGTCGCGGTCTGCGCCGGAATAAAGATTGAATCGGGCAAGGTCGGACGAAGCGGTTCCGCATATTTTGAATCATTTACATCACCGAGCGCAAGCACCAGATCCACGGACTCCGGATCGACAACAGTCACCGGGTCGCAGGAATAGTTCACCGCGGAATTGTCCGCATTCGAAACCGTCACCGTCGCGGTCACGGACTTCTTGTGCATCGAGGAAGTCGCCGCAAGCGTCGCGCTTTCGCCCGAACCGGACATTTCTCCATAGGCGGAAGTCCAGGCATATCCTGTAATCGGGGACTCGGACTCCGCGCTGACCGTCCAGGTAATCGTCTCGCCCGCCTTGGCCGTCGCCTTGTCCGGCGTGCAGGAAGTGACGACGATGGGAATTCCCTGCACCTGGAGCGGCGAACAGGCGACTTCGTTGCCATCCACGTTCAGATAGGCCTTGAACGAACCCGCTTCCGCATACCGTACATTAACTTCTTGCAGGCCATTCCCTTGCAAGCTCGTAGTCGAAGTCCCTTCGAACGCCCAGACAAAGGGCGCCAGAATCTGGTCATAGACTTCCCCTGCGCTGCGGTAGAACTTCCAGGTCGCGAGTTCCCCCTTCTTGATTTCGGACGATGTCGGCGCGCAGGTTCCGTTTACCAGGTTCTTCGGGTCGTTCAAGACCTCGTCGCTGCTCGTCGTTTCCGAAGCCTTCGAAGAGGAAGACGTTGCGACCGCTCCCCCGCTCGAAGAAGGCTTTTCGTCCGATGCGCTCGAACTCGAATTCCTGATCACCGTTCCCGAGGAAATTTCCACATCCGCCGAAGAAGACGAAATTTCCGGATCGGCCCCCGACGAAGAATCGCCTCCGCAAGAATACATGACGGAAGAAAGCGCAAAAACACCGAAAATCGACAAAACGGAAAAACGTCCAAACATTTTCATGCCATAAATATATATATCGCTCCCCTATTTCAGATTGTAATATTTTGAATACGAATAGACTTCCCCGGGGAAATGATTTATTTTTTTGTGGGATTGTGTGATTTGCATCTGGAAAAAAGGAGCCTCCGTGCCTGTTTTGCCTCTTGTGCTGCTCTTTGCGGCATCGCTTTTCGCTGTAGAACAAGAACAGCCCACCCCGTACGACCTGATTCGGCCGATATGGCCTATGACCTGGGACACTTCCGCGACCGATGAAGGCGGTACGGTTGAAAGCTTCAGCTCCTACGTTCCTAACAAGACAAAGCACAACGTGGTTCCGCCCGTAGGCTCCATGCCGCTTGACTTTGTACCGAACGGCATCATCCCCGACTCCCTGAACCAGGCATACCGCGACGCGCAGAACGTGCGAATCGGGCGGATTCGCGTAAACCAGGCGGGCTACCTCCCGGACGATACGGAAATGCAGTTCTACTATGTTTCCGACAACAGCTGCAAGGAAACGTTCTCGGTCGTGGATCTCGAAGGCAACGTGGTCGCGGACGGCGGAACATTCACAAGCTCGGGCAAGCAGACGGAGTCCTCGTGGACAATCGTCGCCGGAACGAACGCCGCGACAAACAACCAGAAACGCTACTCGGTTTCCAAGGACGGTCCCTCGGGGACGGTCTGTATCGGAAACATTTCCCAGATGACGGGACTCGAACAGAACACGCGCTACCGCATCAAGGTTCTCAAGCAGTATTCCGCGACTTTCATCATCAGCGACAAGGTCTATTCGATGGTCCGCGACGCGACGCTCAAGTTCTACGGCATCAACCGCAGCGGAAACTCCGAATCCTGGTTTCACAAGCCGAGCCATACCAAGGACGGTGGCGGATCCTTCGTGAGCGGGACTTCCGCCGTCAGCGGGTTCACGCCGCTCGAAGGGGCGCTCCAGGGTGGCTGGTATGACTGCGGCGACCATCTGAAGGAATCGCAGACACAAGCCTACGCCTTCATGGTGCTCGCGGTGATGGCTGCTTCGAACCCGGACCGGGACGAAGACAATTACGCTTACAACATGGGCGAGACGGTCAACACCGACGGCATCCCGGACATTCTCCGCGAAGCGAAGCACGGTGCGGACTTTTTCTTGAACT
>CAVKXR010000148.1:0-6026 GCA_963660275.1 Oscillospiraceae bacterium | reverse complement strand
CCATGAATCGCCACAGGCATTCTTCGGCTCGTTATAGATTTCAAAGATGACGTTATCGTATTTTCCCCATTTTTGGGCCATTTCGGAAAAGAAGGCTAGAGCGGTCGATTCGCTGTTTTCTGCACAATGCGAATGGTAATCGATGATGACATAAATATCGTTATCGATTGCCGCTTGGACCACGGTATTTATGTAGGCGGAGTATGTGGACTTGTCGGTGGACCAGTTTCCTTCGCCCCAGTTTTCGTCGGCACCCATGGGGGCGCGGATTAGCTGGATTTTTTGCTTCTCGACAAGTCCGTTAATGATGTCTGCAGTCCAAAACTTGGATCCGTCTGTACTTGAAATGCTCCAGAACAGGCTCATTCCTTGGAGGGCGACTTCGTTGCCCGATGTCGAATAGGCTGGGCAAGAACCATAGATTCGTCCCTGTCCATTGCTGTTTTTCCCGGCTTGAAGCTGTCCGTATTGGCTAACGGGACCGATGCGGTTGGCCGCAAATCCACACGAGACGGCAACCGCTAACATCAAAAGAAAGGAATGTCTCATAAAACCTCGCAAAGGGAAATCGCCTTTAATTTATGTATTTCTCCCCGGATTTTTGTAAAAAGCTATTAACATCTGGTTCTTTCTGTTCCCGCTTTGTTCCCTGTGTGATTTGGCGCAAAATGTGTTGGGGAAAGTTTGGAGTGGAAAGTTTTCGAATGAGATGTGGGACAAGGTAAGAGGGATTATCAGAACTTAGAGCTGAGATTTTAGTTGATAGTGGATAGTGGATAGTAGAAAGGAGTCCGGAAACAGAAATCAGTAGATAGTGATTAGAATGGAAAATGGGACAAGGGATACGCTAAGAGGAACACGATTAGCGGGATGATGGGCGTTTGAGTGGGCATTCTAGAGGAAGGGCTATAAATAAGTCGCTTAGCGTGTCATTATCGGGCTTAGCTCGACAAGCTCGCTAACCTGTCATTACCGGGCATAGACCCGGCAACTGTCATTATCGGACTTGATCCGATAATCCCCATACAAAAAGAGATTCTCGTGTCGGTGCACGGGAATGACAGCGTAACAGAACAGTTCGCTTCAAGTTCCCTTGTCCCGTGTTACGCCTAGCTTGTCCCTGAAGCTTAAATGTCAACTATTCTAAGCTCTAAGTTCTCTCAACTCAGCTCTACCTCCTTCATCCCGTGTTCCTCATACCGCATCCCGAAATTTTATCCGTCAAACGTTCCTTCGAATACGAACTCCGCTGGCCCTGTCATCATCACGTGGGAATCGTCCTCTCGCCATTCGATGTGGAGCGTTCCGCCCAGAAGTTCCAAATCGATTTTCCGGTCGGTTTTCCCGTTGAGGATGCAGGCGACGAGCGTTGCGCAGGCTCCGGTTCCGCAAGCGAGCGTTTCGCCGGTTCCGCGCTCCCAGACCCGCATCTTCGCATGGCTCGGGCTTAACACTTCGACAAATTCGATGTTCGCTTTTTTCGGAAAAATTTTATCGGTTTCGTAAAGCGGACCTTTGGAAAGCACTGGCGCAGAATCGACGCTTTCGACAAATGTCACCGCATGGGGGTTTCCCATCGAGACGCAGGTGAAGTTTCGTCCGTCGATTACGATGTGATTTGTTTCTGCGGAAACGGGAATTTTTGCCGGGTCGAGAATCGGCGCGCCCATGTCGATCGTCGCCGACAAAAAACGTTCGCCTTCGCGGTGGATGACGATGTGCTTGATGCCCGCTCCCGTTTCGAGGTCGAATTCATCCCTGGATTTATTAAAGAAGCGTTCCCAGGCAAAGCGTGCGACGCAGCGGCTCGCGTTTCCGCACATTTCCGATTCGCTGCCGTCGGGGTTGAACATCCGCATCCGAATATCCGCCTTGTCGGAACGGCAAATCAGGACAAGCCCATCCGAGCCGACTCCGAAATGCCTGTCGGAAATTTTTCGGGAAAGTTCCGCGGGATTTTTGACGATATCTTCCCGGTTATCGATGTAGATGTAGTCGTTTCCCGCGCCTTGCATCTTGGTAAAGGAAATCATAAAAGTTTCTCCTTGATCGCATCGTCGATGATTCCGCTCGCGAGGACGGCATCGTCCCTGTATAGGGCGACGATTTGCCCGGGCGTTACGGACATTTGCGGTTCGTCGAATGTTACGTACAAATTATCTCCGTCGATTTTAAATTTCGCCGGGACAAGGTTTTTCCCGTGTCGGATCTTGGCGAGGGCAATTCCCTCGGTTTCGGATTCGTCGAGAAGCAGCCGGTTGATGCCGTGGGCCTTTAGCGAGCAGGAAAAAAGTTCTTCCTTTGTGCCCAAGACGACCTGGTTTTTGTGCGGGTCGAGCCGGATGACAAACAGCGGTTCCTTGAGACCGCCGATTCCGAGACCTTTGCGCTGGCCAATCGTGTAATAGACGATTCCGCTATGCTTGCCGAGTACCTTGCCGTTTGTATCGACGATATCGCCCGGCTTGATGTCTTCCTTATCGAACAGGACGGAGTAATCGTCGCACTCGATAAAATCCTGGCTTTCGGGCTTTTTTGCCAAGTCTTCAAACCCGGATTCTGCGGCGAGAGCCTTGACTTCGTGCTTGGTCAGTTCACCGAGCGGAAAAACGACGCGGGAAAGCTGGGCGGGGGAGAGCCTCGAGAGAAAATAGGTCTGGTCCTTGGTGTGGTCGATTGCCCGGCGCAAAAGTTTTCCGCTTTCGGAAACCCGCGCATAGTGGCCCGTGGCGAAGATGTCGAAGTCGAGCAGCTTGTGGGCGCAGTCAATCAAAAATCCGAATTTCATTTTCTGGTTGCATTTGACGCAAGGATTCGGCGTGCGACCGGCCTTGTATTCGGACTTGAAATAATCGAGAACGTTTCTTTTGTACTGTTCGGCTAGCGGGATGACTTCGTAATCGATGCCGAGACGCTTGGCGATATTTTCCGTTTCGACGAGTTCCCGGGCTTCTCCGGGACCGAAACAGCCGCTCTGTCCGCGGTCGGGAATGGGAATGGAACCGTCCCAGAGGCTCATGGTAACGCCGACGACCGAATGGCCCTGTTTTTTGAGAAGGTAGGCGGTCATCGTCGAATCGACACCGCCGGAAAGTCCGACTGCGATTTTCATATTCCAAATATAGGAAATGGAGAATCTTTCCAAAAAATACTACCTTTCCCGATATGGATATTGCAAACTGGCGAACGAGAATCGATGAACTCGAAAACGTGATTATCGAGCTTCTGGACAAGCGGGCCGAATATGCGGTGGAAATCGGCAAGATCAAGAAGGCGAAAGGTCTTCCCGTGTTGGACGCTTCGCGCGAACGGGAAATTCTTGACCGCGTTGCGGAAAAGGCGGCTCGGCAAAACGGTCCGCTTTCCCCGGAATCGATGCAGCGGATTTTTCAGGCGATTATGGCGGAAACCCGGCAGGTGGAAAAATAATGTTTTCTTTCAAGCGGATTACTTTTGTCGGCTTCGGGCTTTTGGCGAGTTCTCTTGCCGCCGCTTTCAAGCAGGTGAAAACCCAGACGGTTATCCGGGCGGTCAGTTCCCCGAAAACGCTTTTACGTGCGAAGGAATTAAAGCTCGCCGATGAAACGTTCACCTACGACGAGATTGAAAAATGGGTCGAAGGTTCGGACGTGATACTGCTTTGCACGCCGATTTCGGGCATCCTTTCGATGCTTGAAAAACTTTCGGAGTTCAAGCCTTCGCACCCGATTCTCGTGTCGGATATCGGCAGCACCAAGGCCGAAATCTGCAAGGCGGGTTCCCGTTTGCAGAAGCCATTCCGCTTTGTCGGCGGGCATCCGATGGCTGGTTCGGAAAAGCATTCGCTGGAGTTCAACGATCCTTCCCTCTTTGAAAACGCTTATTGGTTCGTCTGCCCGGGAGCGGGGATTTCGGAAGAATCCTACAGGCCGCTTTCCGAAATCATCGCATTTGTCGGAGCGACGCAAGTTGTCTTTCCGCCGGATCATCACGACCAGACGGTCGCTTGGGTCAGCCACATGCCGCAGATGGCAAGTTCGAGCCTCGCCGCAAACATTCCGGAAAGGCTTCTCGAAAACGGTTACCAGCATTTTGCCGGACGGGCGTTCCGCGATATGACACGGATTGCCGCTTCGAGCTGGGCGATGTGGAAAGACGTGGCGGAAACGAATAAGCCGGAAATTCTCCGGGCGATGGACGAATATATTTCCGGGCTTGTGGCGACTCGCTCGGCGATAGAGAAAATTCCGGCGGACGAAGAATCTCTGCACCGGATTTTTCTGAAAGGCAACGATGGGCGGGCTTCGCTGTTCGCTCCGGGAAAAAATGTGGGCAACAGTTTTTTCCAGCTGACCGTCCAGCTCAAGGATGAACCGGGAACTCTGATTTCGGTCTTGGAACCCTTAGCAAAAGCGGGATTGAACGTTCGCGACGTCGAGCTGATGAAGGTTCGGGAAAATGTCGCCGGGACGCTTCTTATCGCGTTCAAGACGGAAGCCCAGGCGAATGCAGCGCGGGAGCTTTTGCGCCAGTTGAATTTTGAAGTTACGGAACGCTGATGAGTGAATTTGTACTGAATCCGGACAGGGAACTCGCCGAGGATGTCTTGGTGATGGGGCTCCTCGTAAATGGCCGAACGACTCTGGATGATTTTGTCTTTACGGAACGTACGCGTGCGCTTGCCGACATACTTTTGGAGTTCGGACTTGTCGTTGAAGAAAAAGGTACGGCTACGATTCTTTCAGGAGTCGGGTTTTCCTACAAGGTTCCGCCGCTTTTGAAAATTCCGGAAAGCGAAAATGCGATGGCCCTTCTCCTTGCCCTGGCTTCGCGCGACGAGGAAACGCTCTATACGGTTACGGGTTCCGAGCGGATGCTCCAAAAGGCGAAAACTTTTTTGTCGGATGTCTTTGGAGCGGTCATCGAAAGTGATGAACAAAATGCGTCGGGCCGGATGCTTGCGGTACATTTTGCAAAGGTTCTCCCCGTCCTGAAGGAATCGAAGGAAGGCTGCATTCCCTATCTGGCGAAAAACGCGGTCCTTTTGAACGCCCTTGTCTGCGGAAAGAACATCGATTGCGAAGAACGTTTTCCGATACGTGCCGAATTTGTGGAAATGCTCGCCTACTTTGGCGCGAATCTCCAGGTGCAGACGACAGGTGTGCAGGAAATGAGCGAACTCGAACGCCGTATGGCAAAGGCGCGCGGAGTTCGGACAGAACGTCGGACAAGAACGGTAATCGGCGAAACGAAAATTTTGACAAGTTGCGATTACTTTGTTCCCGGGGATCCGACGGAAGCCTGTGCGCTCGCAGCCTTGGCGGTTCTTTCGCCCGAGTTCAAGGGTAAAAAGGTGACGTTGAAAAACGTGCTGGTTGCGACAGATCGGGCGGGAGCGTTTGCCGCGCTAAAGCGGATGGGCGCTCGCATCGACCAGGGAACTCGGCGCGAACGTTATGGAACAGCCTATGCCGACGTAACGGTGGCCTATGAAAAGAGGCTTTCATCCCGTCGCCTCGCCGAAGATATTCTCTGCACCTGTCTCGAAGAGTATCCGTTTATCGCACTTGCCGCATGTACGGCGGAAGGCGAAAGCATCCTTCGGATTCCCGACAGCCTTTCGAAAGAATTGCGCCCTCGCTGCGAATCTCTCGCCAAAAATTTAAAGCAGACCGGCGCCCAGATCGGTGTCTATGAAGAAGGGCTTGTCATTCGCGGAAAGGAGGAACTCGACGCGGGAACATTTGATGCCGAAAGCGATCCTGTTCTGGAATTGATGTTTAAAGTTCTTTCCCTATTTTCACACGGTGAAACGCTTATTGAAAATGAAGGGCATGTGGGAAAAGTTTTTCCCGGAATTACAGATAAATTAAAAGAAATGGTGAAGTCATGAAATTTTCGAAAATAGGAATTGTGGGGTTCAAAGGAAAAAGCCCCGAACTTTTGAAAGCGTTGGAAGAAATTTCCTTGTTTGCCGCGAAACATCGGGAGATTTCCTTTTGTGCAGTCGATGTTCTTGGGGATATCGTTCCGCGGGGAATCCGCAT
>CAVKXR010000147.1:0-6026 GCA_963660275.1 Oscillospiraceae bacterium | reverse complement strand
GTGATAGACCAGGGCAAAGAGGAAGACAAAATCGGTCCTTCCGAGAACTTCCGCAGCCTTTTCGGGCGAAAGCCGGATGTTGAAGCCTAGGCCTTCGAAGAAATCCGCTGCGCCGGACTTGCTTGAAACGGCCCGGTTGCCGTGTTTTGCGACAGGACATCCGCAGCTTGCGCAGATCAGCGCGGAGAAGGAGCTGATGTTGAAGCTTCCCTTGCTGTCGCCGCCCGTTCCGACAATTTCCGCCACGTCGCGCTTCTTGTCAAAGGGAAACGGGGTTTTCTTTCGGCAGAGAACAGCCGCGCAGCCGGCGATTTCCGAAGCAGCCGGACCTTTGACCGCAAGGGCCGCAAGAATCGCCGCAGTCTGCCGTTCGTCGAGCATTCCGTCGGTGAGCGTTTCCATGAAAAGTTCCGCTTCTTCCTTTTCCAGGTCCTGCCGCAAAATCAGCTTGTTTAAAATTTTCGATACGGGGAGCGCTTCTCGCCGGTAGTTGAGGAACGCCCGGAAAAAAGCTTCGCCATCCTTCGCCGCAATCGATTCCGGGTGGAACTGCACACCTTCGATGTCGAGCGTCTTGTGCCGGATGCCCATAATGTCACCGTCCTTCGCACGGGCGGTAATCTCGAAATCTTCCGGGAGCGTCTTTGCGTCGATGACGAGGCTGTGGTAGCGCATGAACGTACCTTTCTTTCCGATGTTTCGGAAAAGACCCCGACCGTCCAGATCCATCTCTTCCACGATGCCGTGCTTGATGAATTTCGCCTGGACGATTTTCGCCCCGAACGCATAGCCGATTGCCTGGTGACCGAGACAGATGCCGAGAATCGGCAGCTTGCCGGCAAAGTGGCGGATCGCTTCGACGGAAATTCCCGCATCTTCGGGACGTCCCGGCCCCGGAGAAACGATCAGGTGCGAAGGAGAAAGATTCTCGATGTCTTCGATGGAGCATTCCTTGGATCGGAGAACCTTGACGGGTTCCGACGTAATGCTCGTAATGGCCTGGAAAACATTGTAGGTAAAGGAATCGTAGTTGTCGATAATGACTATCATGGATTTATCCTCTGTAAAATTTTACTTGTTTTTCGCTTCGACGACCTGGACCATCGCGCCGAGCTTTTCGCCCGTCTCTTCCCATTCGCGCTCCGGGTCCGACGCATAGACGATGCCCGAACCCGCTTGGAGCGTCCAGACGTTTCCCTGTCTTAGCGCACAGCGAATCGCGATGCAGAAGTCAAGATCTCCGTCCGCGTCGAGGTAGCCGACCGCTCCTGCGTAAAAGTTCCGCTTTTCCCTTTCGAGCGAGGACACGATTTCGATAGCGCTGATCTTGGGCGCACCGCTGACCGTACCCGCTGGAAACGCCGAGCGCAGCACCTGGATGGGCTTCAGACCGAGCCGCGTCTTTCCTTCCACTTCGGAAACCAGATGGATGACGTGGCTGAAAAGTTCGCATTCCATGTTGCGCATGACCTTGACCGTCCCGGGTTCCGAGACGCGTCCGAGGTCGTTTCGCGCAAGGTCCACGAGCATCAGGTGTTCGGCGCGTTCCTTCGGGTCGCTCAAAAGCTTTTCCTTCAGGAATTCGTCTTCCGCATCGTTCTTTCCGCGGCGGCACGTTCCCGCAATCGGACGGATCGAGGATTTGCCGTTCCGCGAACGGACAAGGCTTTCCGGCGAGGAACCGACCAGTTGGTAATTTCCGAAATCGATGTAGAAAAGGTAGGGCGACGGATTCAGCGTCCGCAGCCTGCGATAGACGTCGAGTGCGGGAATTTCCGATTCGAGCTGCAAACGGCGGGAGGGAACCGCCTGGATGATGTCTCCCGCGACAATCCGCTTTTTCAGTTCATCGACATAGTGGACATATTCGTCGTGGCTTTTCTTCAGGTCCGTCAGGACTTTGTACGGGTAATCGTCTTCCGGGTCTTCCAGATAGGAAAAGTCGAGGTTCGAAAGTTTCTTGCGAATGCCGCGGATGGCTTTTTCCAGATCGATTTCATGCTCGTTGTAGTTTAGCCCGAACACGTGGAGCGTTTCCGTGAAATGGTCGAATACGATATAGACATGTCCCACGACAAATTCGGATTCGGGAATTTTCAGCGAATCCTCCTGCCGCGAAAGATGAATCGTGTCGCAACGCGCACAAAACTCGTAGGAGAGAAAGCCTATTCCGGAAGCGGGCAGCGGAATCTTCGCGGGCTTCTCGTTTTCGGACGCAATGCTTTCGAGCGCATCGAGGATGTCCTTTGCCGGGTAAGGCTTGCGTTCGCCTTCGACAACCAGGGCGACGCCTTCGCCTTCTTCTACCACATGGAACGCTTCTTCAAGCATGAGTATGGAATAACGGTTTGCGCCTTGCGAAAAGGATGCCGATTCGAGAATTGCCTTCGCTCCGAGCTTTTTGGCGAGCGAAAAAGGAGTATAGCGTTCCCCTTCGAGGGTAAGGTAGATGCTGTCGGTTCTTTTGGTCATAGTTTTCCTTGGTTAAAATTTTCACGCACAAAAAAAGGCTCCGAAAAGACGGAGCCGCTTGCCATGCACGATTATCCACAAAAGGCTAACACGCGAACTCCGCTACCGAAGTGCGCCACCACCAGTTGTTCATCATGATGCGTGCGTTTTTCATTTCAGAGAAGAAAATAAAAAAGCTTTGAATGCGTGGCAACGGAAACCGGGAAAAATTTTTTTGTTGTTTGCGGAATTTTTGACAATTTTGCAATTTAGAATGATATATTGAGAAAAAAACTCCGAGGAAACCATGCATTCCAATCTTCCGCAAGTTTCACCAAACATCCAAACCATCCTTGAATCCAAGAATTTTACCTCTGCCGCCACGTGGACGCTTGCCGGTTCCGCGGGTTCGTTTCGCAAGTATTACCGAATCGCCGAGAACGGAAAGACAGCGATTCTCCAGACTAACCTGACCGCCGACGAGGATTTTAAACGTTTTGTTTCGTACGGAAAATCGTTTTCCTCTTTCGGGTTTCCGACCCCGGAAATCTGGGCGGTCGATGAAGTCTTCGCGCAGGTTCTCATGCAGGATATGGGAGAAAATACGCTTCTTTCTCTTGTCGAAAAAGACGGGAAACCGAACCCCGGGAATGTCCGGATTCTTTATCCCGCAACAATTGACGCTCTGCTCAAGTGGCAGAAGGAAAGCCCGAAGTTCTTTCTTTCGAGGCCGGATATCGCGGCGCGACGCTTCGACTATGCGGCGCTCAAGTGGGAAACCGATTATTTTCGCACCAACTATCTGCAAAAGAAAAAAGGCTTTGCGGAATTACCACAGGCCGTCGAAAACTTTTTCGCGACGCTCGCCTGCATGGTCGATACGCATCCGAAAGTCCTGATGCACCGGGATTTTCAATCGCAAAACGTCATGGTTCGCTCCAATTCGGAAATCGGGTTTGTCGATTTCCAGGGGGCGCGCCGCGGCTCCATGTTTTACGATATCGCTTCGCTTCTGTGGGATCCCTATATCGAGCTTTCCGAAGAGCTGGTCGCGGATTTCTTCGACGAATGGTACCAGAATTATCCGCTATGCCTACAATCTTTTACCAAGGATGAAGCCTGGACGCTCTTCTTGCAGGCGAGCCTCCAGCGTCTGATGCAGGCACTCGGCGCGTATTGCTTTTTGAGCACGGAAAAGAAAATTCCCGGCTTTGAAAAATACATCAAGCCTGGCAAGCGGCAACTTTCCCGCGTTCTGGAACTTTACAAAACGCTGAGTCCGTCTCGCCACGAAGCGATCCGGTTCCTCAAGGATTCGCTAGGGTAGTTTCAAGCTGCCAGCGGATATGCCTTTCCATTTCGGAGCGGGCGTCAAAATGCAGGTTGAACGCTTCCGCAATCTTTTCGACTGAAAAGAGCATCGGCTTTTCGGACCAGCCGAGATCCCGCTCTTCGATTTTTGCGTCGCTTTTTTTGCCCGTCAGGTTTTCATATTCGGCGAGCATTCTTTCCGCAATGCTCTTCCACGAAATCCAGTTCGCGCCCAGACCTAGGAAAATTTCCTCGTTGAAATCGCTGTCGAGCAGCTTGTGGAAAAGCTTCGCCTGGGAAGCCGCGTCGATAAACTGCGTCCCGTCGTTTTTTATCAGATGGATAACGCTTCCGTTCGCAACGGCCTGCGCAATCTGCGCGAACCGCTTGTCCGGCTGGGAAACGCCGTCATGGACGCCGAAAGCGGGATTTCCGAACGTGTAGCCCGGACGGATGATATTCCGTTTCATCGCGGTTCCGCGGAATCCCAAGACGTAGGCTTCGCCCGCCGCCTTTGTCGCCCCATAAAGATCGAGGGGAAGGTTTACCACGTTTTCGTTCATCACCGGGCGAAATTTTCCCATCGCCGCCGTACTCGACGTGTAGATGAATTTTCGGCATCCGGCCTTTGCCGCCGCCTGCAAGACGAGAACCGTCGCCCGCGTATCGTTTTCGAGCATCGAAAGGGGAGTTTCACCCCAGCCGAAAGCGATATGAATGCACGCTTCGCAGTTTTCAAGCCCTCTCGCAATGGTCGCCGCATCGTAGATGGTCCCTTCGAGAATCGTCACGTTCGGATGGCTCGAAAGATAGGGAATCTTGTCGGGATGCCTGGACAGAATCGTAAGGCGGTGCCCGCCTTCTAAAAGTTCCCGTGCGACATAATGCCCGATGAAGCCCGTTCCGCCCGTGATGAAAACCTGCATGTTCCAAATCCTCGTTTAAGGGTGACTTTTTCAAACTAGCATTCTTTTCGTGAAGACGTTCCCCGGAATTTGTAAATCTTTAGAGACCGGGCAGTTAGGCGATTCGCTTTTGTATGGCCAGAATCACGGCTCCTTGGATTGCCTGGAACAGGATTAAAATATATCCGAGCAAATGGCCGGCAAGTACTTTGTCTGCAGGCAGCCCGACTATTCCGGCGTAAAGGCTTATCGTAATCCATTCCCGAACACCGATGCCGTTGAGCGATATCGGTAACATGGTAACAACGACCGTAATGGCCGTAAAGACGATAACCAGCCTAAAATCCAGGGTAATCCCGACGGCTTTTAGATATCCATACGATGTTGCGAAGACGAGCAGTTGAAGCCACAGAGAATCCAAAAGGGAGAGAAAAAATTGTTTTTTGTGATTCCTATAGACAAGCAAGGATTTTTGCAGCTTCGACACGAAAGACAGCCGACTTGAAATGAACTTTAGCGAAGAGATTTTGTCTGAAAAACAACAGAAAGCAAGAGCCGCAGCGGTTAATAGCAAGGCGGCAAGCATTCCGAAAATATATGAAGCGGGCATTGAATAATGGATGCACACCCATGGAAGCGAGACGAAGAACAAGAGAAACAGCATCAAGAGTCCCTGGATCCGTGAAATCAAGATGGCCGCCACGGAATTCGCCGTTTGACGGAACCGTTTTCCAAACGCCAGAGTTTTAACGACATCTCCGCCAAAACCTCCCGGTAAAAAAGCCGTAAAAAAATATCCTATGGCGATGTAGGCGTAAAAGGTTCTAAAAGGTATTTGTTTTCCATCTTCAAGAAGCAGTCCTTTCCAGCGGTTTGCCTGGATGATCATGGAAAGGAACGTGAAAAAAATCAACAAGGCGAGCCATGATAACGTGGTTCGGTTCCAATTGTTGCAGATTTCCGCTAAAGGAATCTTGTAAAAAATACAACCGATGCCCGTAACGCTGATAAGCAGCTTAATGAAGAAAATAAAACGTTTCTTTTGCATTGCTATAGTCCACAGACCTGTTTCGCTGCGGATAAAATCATTTCGCTGGATTTATCCCAGTTAAATGTTGCCGCCCACCGGATATATTCCTCGGTTTTCTTTTTTTCCTTTAATGCTTTCGATAAGACTTGCGCCATGTTGCTTGAATCGGTGGGATTGAAATAGTAGGCAAGGCTTCCGCCTACTTCCGGCAACGAGGATGTATTGGAACAGGCGACGGGCGTTCCACAGGCAAAGGCTTCAAGAACGGGCAGTCCAAAACCTTCGTAAAGCGACGGCAAGACAAAAAGATTCGCCGTGTTATATAGAGC
>CAVKXR010000146.1:0-6134 GCA_963660275.1 Oscillospiraceae bacterium | reverse complement strand
GATTCCCCGGTCTGCGTCCGCCGCGGCGGACAAGCCGGGGAATGACATTGTAGCGTGCACGGGAATGACATGGGAAAGGAAAGCCGGGGAGTGACGGTGCACAAAAACAGTTCGCTTGGAAATCCCATGTCCCGTGTTCCGCTTACCTCGTACCGCATTCCGTGTCCCGCTGAACTGTCCCAAAAGCTTAAACATTCGCAGACCGTTCCTTGTCTCGTCCCTAAAACCTAAACGTCCGCAGTCCTAATCATTCCCGGGCAAACTCCGAACAACCGTCCCGCCATTTTTTATGTTTGTGCCCGATGGCTTTTTATTCCGACGAAATCATCCGAGAACTCAAGGCGCAGGCGAACATTGCGGACATCATCCAGCAGTTCCTGCCGTTAAAACGTTCCGGCGCAGGGCGCTTTGTCGGAAGATGCCCGTTCCACAACGACCATTCCCCGTCGATGAACGTAAACCCGCAGATGGGCATCTACAAGTGCTTTGCCTGCGGAGCGGGCGGCGACGTTTTCAAGTTCGTGATGGAACATGAGAAGATGGACTTTAAGGATGCCGTCGAATGGGTCGCGAACGCGACGGGATTCCCGCTGCCCGAACTGAAGGAACGGGCTTCGCCCGAAGTCGCCGAGGCGCGGACCCTCACCCGCGAACTGAACGAACTCGCCGCGGACTGGTTCGTCTCCGAACTTCCCAAGAGCGAAAAGGCGCTCCGCTACATCGAATCGCGGAACATTTCCGAAGAGACCCGCCACTTTTTCAAGATAGGCTATGCGCCCGAAGGCCGGGAAGGCTTCCTGAGCTATGCGGCAAAGAAAGGTTTTTCGCCCAAGAAGCTCGTCGAAGCGGGCCTCGCCGTCGAACGGGAAAACGGTGGCATCGCCGACAAATTCCGTGACCGCCTGATGTTCGCCATCGAGAACCTCTCGGGAAAAGTCGTCGCATTCGGCGGTCGCATCCTCGACAAGGACAAGAAAGCTCCCAAATACCTAAATAGCCCGGACACGGCCCTCTACAAGAAAGGTGAAATTCTCTACGGGCTTTCCCGCTCGAAAAACGAAATCGCCAAGGAAAACGCCGTCATCCTGGTCGAAGGATATTTCGACCTGATAAGCCTTTACCAGGCGGGCATCCACAACGTCGTCGCCGTTTCGGGAACAGCCCTCACCGACAAGCACGCCGAAATCCTCTCGCGCTACGCAAAAACCGCCTACCTGGTTTTCGACGGAGACGAAGCGGGCCGAAAAGCCGCCCACCGGACGCTCGAAATCGTGCTTCCCCGCGGCATCGTTCCCAAGATAGTTTCGCTCGCCCGCGCAAACGGCGAAAAGATCGACCCGGACAACTTCGTAAACGAACACGGGGAAACCGCCGTCGAGGATTTTCGGAAGGAACTTTCCAAAGCGGAAAGCTGGATAGACTATCTCACGCGAACATCCACGACAGACACGATCGAAGACCGCGCAGCGTTCGTCACACGACTCAAGACGATAATCCTTTCCATCGGCGACAAGGAACTCCAGAACCAGTATCTGCACCTGGTCGCGGACCGCTTCGAAACGGAAGCGAACTTCATCGGCATAAAACCGGCGAAAGAACCGAAGTTCAAGGCCCAGCCGGAAGAATCCCCGATGCCCGCCGAGGAACAGGTTCCGTGGAACGCACTCCCGCAGATGGAACTCCGCTTCGTAAACCTGGTCCTTTCCTCCCCGACCCTCTGGGAAGCGGCGAGCGCCTTCTTTGACCTCGACTTCGCCAGTTCCGGGGTGAGCCTTTTCGCCTCCGAAATTCTCGACGAGCTTCTGGGCGAAGCCCTTGCGGAATACGCGCAAAACGGAAAGATCAACCTGATGACGCTTCACGACTCCCTGTCGAGCCTTCCCGCACAGGTCCTCGAATCGCTTCCCGAAGAACATTGGGATGCGGAATGCGCGAACAAGGAATTTCTCGAAACCCTGGCGCAGCTCGAAATCCGCACCGCCGAGCGTTTCCGCGACAGGCTAAAGAGCCGCCCGCTTTCCGACGAGACGCTCGCCCTCCGGCTCGAAATCCACGATTTCATCTCCCGGCAAATCCTCCCGCGCCTCCGCTCCGAAAACGAAGCCGCCAAGGACCCGGCGTTTTTCAGGGACCTGCTCGGCTACCGCGCGAAACTAGTCGAATACAGCGAAAAAATTTAAATTGGAGACACTATGCTCTCAATCCAGAATCTCAAGGCAAGCCTTTCCGACGGAACGCCCATCCTCAAAGGAATCAGTCTCGACGTAAAACCCGGCGAAATTCACGCCATCATGGGCGTAAACGGTTCCGGCAAGAGCACGCTCGGCAAAGTCATCAGCGGGCATCCGGAATACAAGGTCACCGAAGGAACCGTCGAACTCGACGGAAAGGACCTGCTCGCTCTCGACCCGAGCGAACGGGCCAACGAAGGATTTTTCGCGAGCACGCAATACCCGATTGAAATCCCGGGCGTCCCGAACGTCGAATTCCTGCGCATGGCTCTCGATTCGAAACGCGCCTACCAGAAGCTCGGGCCTATCTCCGACGAAGAATTCCAGAAGCTCCTGGATAAAAACATGGAGCTTCTCGAAATGGATGAGCGCTACCGGACCCGCGGCCTGAACGACGGGTTTTCGGGCGGAGAAAAGAAGCGGAACGAAATTTTGCAGATGGCGATGCTCTCGCCGAAATACTCGTTCCTCGACGAAACGGATTCGGGCCTCGACATCGACGCGCTGCGGATCGTTTCGAACGGCATCAACCGCATCCACGACGAAAACCACGCGGTCATCCTGGTGACGCACTACGAGCGGCTTCTCGAATACGTCAAGCCGGACTACGTCCATGTCCTGATGCACGGGAAGATCCTTCTCACGGGCGGCGCGGACCTTGCGCTCAAGCTCGAAAAAGACGGCTACGACTGGATAGAGGGAGCCTGATGCAACAAGAAGCCCTCAAAAGAATCCGGGAACTCGGGCTGCCGACGCGCAAGTCGGAAGATTGGCTGGAATATCCCGTCGCAAAATTCGCCGGCCTAAAGGCTCTCGATTTCATCCGAAAAGATTCCTCTTTCACCCCAGAAAATTCCGCCGATTTCCATGCAACTTCCGAAGCCGAACTTTCCCCGGAAAATTTCGAAATCGCTTCCGAAACGAGCCTTCCCGCCCTCCTGCCTATCGCGCTCGGCGCAAAGCCTTTCGTCCAAAAAGTCGCTCCCGGAAAATCGGAAAGCGGAATCCTCAAGGCCCACGACGAATTTTCCCACACGATTTTTTATATCGGTGACGGCGCAAAGGTTTCGCTGGAAATTCTCGAAAACAAGCTCGAACGCGAAATATCCGCGGAACGCCTAGACTTTTTTGTCGGGGAAAACGCCGAACTGGAACTTTTCTCCACGGAAATCGGGCACGTCTCCGAGACCAAGTTTCGCTCGATCCGCATCCGCCAAAAGAAAAATTCAAAAGTCCACATTCTCGACTTAAACCATACGGAATCCCTCCGCCGGATCGACCTTTCCGCAAGCCTCGACGGAGAAGGCGCTGAATTCGGTTTCCGCAGCCTGAACATCGTCGGGAAATCGTCCGGCGAGCACGACTTCATCCGGGTCAAGCACAACGCTCCGGGATGCAAGAGCCGCCAGTTCGTCCGCAACCTGATTTCGGATGCGGCAAGCGTCTCCTACGACGGCGGGGTGATCGCCGGCAAGGACTGCCCGGGAACCGACTCTTCGGAACTCGTCAATACGCTGCTTCTTTCGGACGATGCGAAAATCTTTGTCAAGCCGACGCTCAAGATCTATCACGATGACGTCGCCTGCTCCCACGGCAACACGGTCGGCGCCCTCGACCGCGAAGCGATTTTCTACCTAGAAAGCCGAGGCATCGACAAAAAACGCGCAGAAGATTTTCTCATCCGCGCGTTTGCCAAGGACGTTATTGCCGAGCATCCCTTCCCCGCCGGAAAGCGTCGCCTCTCCGCAGTCCTCGACGCGATGTTCCGGTAAAAGCTACCGCAGATTTTTCTTTGCGAAGCGGAGCAGATTCTTCACCTGTTTTGCGGACATGGGCGGCTCGGTCGGCGTATCCCGACGGCTCTTCGGGTAGCATTCCTCGCAGTAATAGTGCTCCACGATACCGTAGCTTGCCGCACCGGCGTCGGTTTCCATTTCACGGGACCGGTGCAGACGGAGCAAAGCCTCTTTCTTGCACTTGTCGCAGATTCCCATCTTCGGTTCCTGGGGTTTGTGGCGTTTCACCTTCTTTTTTTTGCCTGTTTCCGCCCAGGCGCGAGCCGCAGCCGTATTTTTCGCATAGAACTTGTCAGATATGTCCATTTTCGGGCTCCTTTTGGATGTTAAAAATTCTCTGCTCGATAAAAAGTCCGAGCAGCGTATGGCAGAGCGAAGTCGGCATTCCGTTCGAATCATACAGACTCCGGGCAAACTTTCCCCGCAAGACCTGATCCCGCTCAAAGCTTTCCACATGCCGCGCAAAATCCAGGATGCGGACGCGGGAGTTCTCCAAGGTTCTGAGCCTTTCGTTGAAGGCATCCACTTCTGCCGGACATTCCTTGAAAGCTTCCCGCGGAACGGTCAAAAGGTAGAGGACGGAAGCCGTCTTGGAGAGGATTTCCTCCACCAGCGCCCGGTAAGAGCGAAAGACTTCTTCGGGATAAGGATGCGCTTTCAGTTCGTGAAGCCCGAGCCCGAGCACAATCCGCTCGGCGAGCTTTCCAAAAATATCGGACGGAGCGCGGGAAAGTACGGTCGAAAGAGGGTAGCGGACCGAGGCCGAGATGGCAAACTGCACCGGGCGAGACGGATTTTCGCAGAGGACAAGTTCCGAAAACAGCGCCGCCGCTTCACCGCCGACACCCATCAGTTCGTCTCCGATGACCTGAATCCTGTGAGTCATAACGATAAACTACTTTGTTGTCTCGCGTTTGCGTACTCGAATTTCCCAATAATTCGTTTTTTTTTCGCGAAAGAGTATCCGGTCGCCTTCTTCCACCAAAGCGCGCGGCACGTTTTCAATCGGTTCGCCGTCATCGACAAGGAGCGAAACATCCTCCCCGGCTTCAAGCCCGAGCATCACCAGCCGCGCCCGAACCGAACCGAGCGGACAGCGCACGCCGCGCAAATCGACAGCCCCTTCCGAAAAACCGCGGACATCGACATTCGGCGGAAGCGAATACCCCGCAGACGCTTCGCAAAACCGAAGAATTTCGGGAGCGTTCCTTTCCGGCGAAGAAATCCAGTCCCCCATTCCTTCGGGAAAAGCCTTTTTGGGAAGCCTTTGCGCCAAGGAAAGCGCCTTTTCCGGCGAAAACACGGAAAAATCGGGAAAACAGCGGCGAAAAATGCCGACGAGAGCGTGCCCCAGCAAAAGCCTGAGCGACACATCCAGATCCGGATCGTTCCTGTTCGCCAGATACCAACGTTCCAAAGGCGTCGGGTTCGAGTTTTTCTCAGCCATAAATCACCACAAATTCAAGCCGAATATAGCAATATCCCCATCGCATTTCTATATTTGGCGCCAAGCATCAAAAATGCAAAGGTTTTAAACATGGCTCAATATCTTCTGGATATTCTCTTTGTCGTTTACGTCATCGCCGGAATCGGTCTTGTCGTCTATGGCTTTAACTGCTACTGGAGCATCTATCTTTTCTTGAAAAACAGCCGCCGGGTGCGCCTCGCCGACCGCAAGAACCTGCTGCAATTCTACCGCGACCACAAGATGGACGAACTCCCGATGGTCACGACGCAGCTTCCCGTCTTCAACGAAGCGAACTGCGTAGAACGCCTGATCGACGCCGTGTGCGCCATCGACTACCCGAAGGACAGGCACGAGATCCAGGTTCTCGACGATTCCACGGACGACTGCTACGAAGTCACCAAGCGGAAAGTCGAGGAAAAGCAGGCGGAAGGCTATGACATCAAGCTTATCCACAGGACGAATCGCGCGGATTTCAAGGCGGGAGCGCTCAAAGCCGGCATGGAAGTCGCCAAGGGAGAATTTCTCGCGATTTTTGACGCGGACTTTGTTCCCAAGAAGGATTTTCTGCTCAAGACGGTTCCCTATATGGTGATGGATTCGAAGATCGGGCTGGTGCAGGGCCGCTGGGGACATCTGAAC
>CAVKXR010000145.1:0-6218 GCA_963660275.1 Oscillospiraceae bacterium | reverse complement strand
CGACTGCATCACAAGCTACAACAAAAACAAGATTCCAGAAATGCTCGCCTACTACGAAAGCAAAGGCTGTGACGTCAGAACTTTTGACGAGATGAGCCCGTCTGAAATGTGACGAAAAACGGAGGAATAAAAAAATGACCGAACCAAAAAACGACATTTGGGAAAAACTTTACAATGCGGCGAGGAAAGTTCAGAACGCACGGACGATTTCGCCTTTTATCGAAGCTGGCGGAGTTGCGGCGGCAATTCTCACAAAGGCCGGAAACATTTACGTCGGCGTTTGCATCGACACGGCAAGCACGCTCGGAATGTGCGCGGAACGGAACGCAATTGCAAACATGATTACGAACGGAGAAAGCCAGATTGAAAAACTCGTCGCCATAACGCCCGACGGAAAAGTCGGTTCGCCGTGCGGAGCGTGCCGCGAATACATGATGCAGCTCGACAAGGACAGCGGCGAAATCGAAATTCTCGTGGACTACGAAATGCGGAAAACCGTCCGCCTAAAGGAACTGCTTCCCGACTGGTGGGGAAAATCGCGATTTGACGGAAAATAAAAATTCCCCCGGAGCTTGCGCCCCGAGGGAATCGTCTATGGCAAATGCTTATTTACAGTGCCGTCCTACGCCCGCACCACATCCCGGGCAGCCGATACAGGCCGGTCCGCGCTTCTTCACCGCGTGCCTTGTCATCCTCAGCACGTAGCGGAGCGAGACAAGACCCCAAGCGACGAGAACCGCAATAACCAGAATGTTGGCTAGCATAGGCACCTCTTTTTACTTCTTGCTTGCGATGGCATCGACCGAACGAACCGCGCCAAACGTCTTGCCCTTGTAAGGATCCGGGCGGAACAGCTGGAAGAGAATCGCCGCGACAAATACGCAGGCAATCGCCGTCCACGCCGTAAATCCAGAACCTGTGACTACGCTACCGATCTGATAGACGATGAACGTCATGACCCAGGCCCAAACGTTCTGGAAGACAATGGCAAACCAGAACCACTTGCGGTCATTGAGTTCGCGGGCCATCGTCGCAATGGCGGCAAGGCACGGGGAATCGAGCAGGTTGAAGAGCAGGAAGCAGAACGCGGCAAGCGCCGTCGGGAACCAAGTCTTCACCGCAGCGACAACCTTGTTCGTCGCTTCTTCCTCTTCCAAAGCCGCATCCGCATCGTCACCATCGACACCGCCGAGGACGCCCATCGTCACGACAATACCTTCCTTC
This sequence comes from Oscillospiraceae bacterium, assembly GCA_963660275.1. GTDB lineage: Bacteria > Fibrobacterota > Fibrobacteria > Fibrobacterales > Fibrobacteraceae > Hallerella. The sequence goes on along the minus strand of CAVKXR010000145.1, from coordinate 4,994 downwards.
GCAGAGAATCCGGAGAGGGACGAGGCTGCAGCCTGCCAACCGCCCTGTTCACCGCCAAAGCCCAGCGGGATGAAAATGTAGCGGAGCTTATCGCCGATGCGGGCAATGATGGAGTTCGCCTGGTTTTCGACAATGCCGAATTCCAAGTTTTCGGAATCATGAGTCAGAGCGGTGAAAGATTCCTCTTCTGCGGTTTCTTCAGCGGCAGAAGCTTTTTCCGTTCCGAGAATCTGGATTCCATCGACAGCCATCACCGGAGTTTCCACGACCTCAGCCGCAACTTCCTGTTCCGCTTCGGGAGCCGGAGTTTCCCAGCCGTAAGTCGAGATAAACCACATCACGAGACAGGCGAGGAAAAGAATCGTTCCTGCCTTGATAAGGAATCCCTTGGTGCGTTCCCAAGCGTGCAGCAAGACCGTTTTCGGCTGCGGCAAGTGGTATTGCGGAAGTTCCATCACGAACGGAGCGGCTTCTCCGTGGAAAGGCTTCGTCTTTTTGAGCATGATAGCGGCCATCAGGACGCTTGCGATGCCGATAAAGTACATCGACGGAGCAACCCATGAACCGGAACCCATCTGGGCGGCAATGACACCAGCCATACAGGCAAGCACAGGAAGCTTTGCACCGCAGGGAATCCACGTTGTCGTCATAATCGTCAAACGGCGGTCGTTATCGTTTTCAATCGTCTTGGATGCCATGATGCCCGGAATTCCGCAGCCCGACGATACGAGAAGAGGAATAAAGCTCTTTCCCGAAAGTCCGAAGTGGCGGAAAATGCGGTCCATGACAAACGCAATGCGAACCATGTATCCGCAGTCCTCGATGAGAGAAAGAAGGATGAACAGGATGAACATCTGCGGGGTAAAGCCCACAACGGCTCCGATACCGCCGATGACACCGTTCACAAGCGCATCCGAAAGGATTTCGTTCGCTCCGCCTTTTTCCAGAAGACCGCTGACAAAAGCCGTCAATCCCGGAATGAAGATTCCGTAATCGGACGGATCGGGTTCGCCCTTTTCGACAACCGCTTTCGCCGCTGCGATGTTTTCGGCATTGAACGCAACGGAATCCACCGTCGGTTCCTCGCCTTCTTCCGCTTCACGCTCGAAAGTGATATACGCCGGGTTGAGTTCCTCATCCTTATCGGCGAGAATCGCCTGAGCGCGTTCGTAGGTCATCACGATAACTTCGGCAGGTTCCTTTTCTTCACCGTCTGTCACTTCAGCGTTTTCAGCTTCCGGCAGAACGGAAAGCTCCGCGCCTTCCGCAACAAAAGCCTTCGCCGTATTGACAACAGCGGAATCCGTCAGGGCAAAAGTCTTGTCCCCGATCGTTACGATCGAGTCTCCCTTTGCCGCAAAAGCGCTGATCTGGCTCTGCACCGCATAGGTATCGACAATCTTCTGGGCAGCAGCCTTGTAAGCGTCACGCTTGTCGGCGGCGTCCGCGATCACACTTGCATCTTCAAATTCGCCAGCGGCTTCTTCGTAAGCGGAGGAACCGATGCCGAACAGATGCCAGCCATCTTCGCCCATCAACTGGTCGTTCGCCCAGTCCGTTCCCATCGAACCGACCGTCGAAACCGAGATGTAATAGACAGCATACATGACCAAAAGGAAAATCGGAAGTCCGAGAATCCGGTTGGTGACCACGCGGTCCACCTTGTCAGAAAATGTCAAGCGACTGCCGGACTTTTTCAAAACGCCGTCGAGAATATTCGCGATGTAATTGTAGCGTTCATCGGTGATAATCGATTCGCTGTCGTTATCGCGAGCCTTTTCCAGATTCGCCACGACCTCTTCGATTTTCGCCTTGTCCGCGTCCGAAAGGGAGAGGCGGTTGTAAACGTTCTTGTCGCGTTCGATAAGCTTGATATCAAACCAGCGGCGAAGTTTTGCATCGACACTCGCCGGGAGAATCTTGTCGATTTCGGAAATCGCAGCTTCGACATCGTCCGCAAATTTCGCCGTCGTCTGGGTAGCATTCGACCGGGAAATTTCGACGGCCTTCGCCGCCGCTTCCTGAACGCCCTTGCCGTAAAGCGCCTGCGTTTCGACGATTTCAACGCCGAGTTTTTCGGAGAGTTTCTTTACGTCGATGGTCGAGCCGGACTTCTTGAGCGCATCCATCATGTTGAGCGCAATTACCGTCGGCTTCCCGAGTTCGAGCAGCTGGGTCGTCAGGTAAAGGTTGCGTTCGATGTTTGTCGCATCGACAATGTCGAGAATCACGTTCGGCGCAGAACTCATCAAGTAGTCGCGGCTGACGACTTCTTCCTGGGTATAAGGCGAAAGCGAATAAATGCCCGGAAGATCCGCAACGACCGTTTCCTTGGATTTTTTCAGCTTGCCTTCCTTGCGCTCCACGGTAACGCCAGGCCAGTTTCCGACATACTGGTTCGCTCCGGTCAGAGCGTTGAACATCGTAGTCTTTCCGCAGTTCGGATTTCCTGCGAGAGCAATTGTAGTTGCCATTTCAGTTCTCCCTATGCCAGTTCCACGCGTTCCGCGTCATCCTTGCGGACGCTGAGTTCATAACCGCGAACCGTAATTTCGACCGGGTCTCCGAGCGGCGCGACTTTTCGAACGTAGATTTCCGCACCGTTTGTCAGCCCCATATCCATCAGGCGACGCTTCAAGGCGCCTTCGCCCCGCAGCTTCGAGACCTTGACGGTCTCTCCGACCTTTGCATCACGTAAAGTTTTCATCTGTGTCTCCTTACCGCATTACACCATAATGCGGCTAGCCAATTTGTGGTCAAGAGCGATGCGCGATTCCTTCACTTTTACAATCACGTTTCCGCCGAGGCTCGCCACGACCGTCACCGGCGAACCGATGCTGAATCCCAGCTCGTTCAGATGCTGCCTGACCGCAGCGTCGCCGCTCAGACGCTTGACCGTAAAAAGTTCTCCGATGGAGCAGAATGTCAAAGGCATCGCTCTAGCCTCCTTATTTGTTAGAAAGTAAAACCGACAGTCGCACCGGCTCCGAAGTAAACATCGTCCTGACCGGCATATGCGCTTCCGCTGTCGCTCTTGTAATCGTCACCGACCGGGATGCAGGCACGGACATAGCCTTCGATCGAGAGGTTTTCCATCGGGTTGAAATAAGCCTTCGGGCCGACAAAAACCTGGGAAAGTTCGTCATCCTTGTTGGTGGACATCGTGTGATATTCGCCCTGGACACCGACCGTAAACTGGTCGTTCACGGCGAAGCTCGGTTCAACATAGGCGAACATATATTCAGGAGCTTCGATTTCGGTCGGAGCATCCTCTTCGTCCGCCATATAAGCGTAGAAGGCTGTTCCCTTGACATTCAGCTTGCCGAGGTTGAATTCCGGTTCAATCGCAAAGGCGTGGCTCATCTTCGGTTCGTCTTCCTTGACGATGTCCGAAAGAAGACCGTAAGCGACCTGGACATTCACCGCTTCGCCAAAAACGAGGTTTGCGGTCACACCGGCACGAAGACGGTTGGCGCTTTCCTGCTGGTAGCTCTGGTAGTTCACGAACGGACGGATGGTGTGCGAACCGAGAGCGAGTTCGTAAGCGACATGCACATCGTAGGACTTGCAGTCGGATTCTTCGCCCGAATAGACATCGATGCAGTCGTCATCGTCAGTTCCCCAGCCCGCGCCGAGCACGAGACCGTAAGCGTTCAATTCGATACCGCGGATATTGCGTTCCGTCATGCCCACGGCGGCGTCTCCCGGATCGTCGTAATCATAGTAGCGGAAAGCGCCTTCCGAATAGGTAAAGTCACCGGCCTTGATGGCGATGTTGTCGTTCATCTGATACTGGATGAACGCGCCGTCGTAAGCGAAAGAAGGGGCGGAATTATCGTCGTCCGCCGAGATAGCCGCTTCCGCAGACCACTTTTCGTTGAACTTCACCGAAAATACGAGGTTGAAAGTCGAAGAATAATCATGAAACCACTTCTTGTCGTTTCCGTTGTTCCCGACTTCGTCGCGCGGATCGACCTGCTTGAAGTGCGTGTTCGCTTCGAATTCGACTTCGCCCGCTACGGAGAATTGAGGGCCGCTCTGTTCCTTCGCCGGAGCCTCCTCTGCAAACAGCGGAGCCGCAGCCACCGCAGAAGCCAAAATCATGCCGATTGTCTTTTTCATTGTATTTCCTTTGGTTATCTCTGTTCTTTTTTAGCTCCAGCTACCTTTTTTAGCCAAAGCTAATTAGCCGTGGCTAAATGTAGTACCGTAAAAAAGTTTAGTCAAGGCTAATCCAAGCGGAATGCACTTATTTTTCGCCTACAATCAAGACGGAAATCAAAAAAATTACTTATGGGCCTTGCCCGGAGCGTTTTTGGAAACAAAGGATTCGATTCGGTCCAGCGTTTCGCTCGAAAGGACATGTTCGATGGAGCAGGCGTCCGCATTCGCGTTCTTCGAGGAAACCCCCAACTGGAGCAAAAAGCTCTTCAGAAGCGTATGGCGACCGAAGACCGACTTCGCAATCGAAAGCCCGGCTTTTGTCAGATTGACGCCGCCGTAGGGTTCCTGCTCGACATAGCCCAGCGTTTTCAGTTCGTGCATCGCCCGGACCGCGGACGGCGCCTTTACACCAAGCTCGGAAGCGATATCCTTGAGACGAGCGATTCCCTTGGACAGATGCAGCATGTGCACCATTTCCAGATAATCTTCAAGGCTCTGGCTGAGTTTTTTTGTCGTACCCATAAGACGCAATCTAAAAAAATAAGTTCCCGAAAAAAGCAGACCGTTTGAAACCCTACTTGATTTTCCATTCGACGCGCTTTACGTTTCCATCGTCCGAAGTTCTCACCTTGAATTTTTTCGATCCGATAACCGGACCGTCCTTGACCGCGGATTCAACCATCCAGACGCCATCGGAAAGATTTCGCTTTTTCGTGTAGATGCGAAAGCCTTCTTCCCGGCTACCGCGGGTGCGCATCCGCGACGAAGAAATTCTATCGACCAGTTCAAAGTTTCCCGTTCTGGAATTTTTTCGGAACCAGCGATGTTCC
>CAVKXR010000144.1:0-6220 GCA_963660275.1 Oscillospiraceae bacterium | reverse complement strand
GTCCTGACTATAGTGTTCGACAAAAGCCTGCTTGAAAACATCCAAGTCCAAGTCGATGGAATCGCGGGCGACAAGCTGGGCGTGGGCCTGCATCCCGAAGATGGAGCCAAGCGCATAGCTGACTTTTTCCTTTTCCGTCACGAGAGATGTTTTCCGGGAAGCGCCAATTTCGTTGCAGCCAGCGAGAAACGCCGCGCAGAGACCAAGTGCAATCAGTTTTTTCATAACCGTCCTTGTGGATAAAATTTTATTTGCCGTTAAGATAAAAATTTTTCTGTCATAAAAAAACAAGAAAATGTCCTTTTTCGGTAAAAAGGCGGACCCTTGTTTTTGCAACCGTTCGGTTGCAGGAAAATTCCGGGACTTTTCATAGCATTTATTTTGATGCATCAAACAAAGAAAGTCCAATACGCCCTGAGCAAGACGCTTATCAAGTGGCGTCTCGAAAAGCGTTTAAGCCAGGAACAGCTTGCGACGCTGAGCGGACTTTCGAGGCAATACCTATCCCGACTAGAGGCTTGCAAGCAGCTGCCCCGATTGGATTCCCTGCTGCAAATTCTCACTCCCTTGGAAAAGACTTTCGCCGACTTGGGCGCTTCGCTGGATTCCTATCTCCTGGAATCAGACAAGAACGATTCCGTGCGGATGGTCGCCGACAAAGGCCCGTTCTGGGACGAAAAATAGGCAAAACGCAAAAAGCGCCCTTCTTTTTTCCCTCTTTTTGTGTAATTTGTGGGAGCAAGTAGGAGATTTTGACTATGATGTTCGACCCACTCTATATGGGCATTCTGCTCATCACGCTTCTCGTTTCCGGAGCGGTTTCGGCTCTCGTAAACGCCCGTTTCAAGGCCGGGCAAAAAGTCCAGATTCGAAGCGGTCTCACCGGTGCGGAAGTCGCCTCCGCCATTCTCGCCGATGCGGGAATCTATGACGTGCGAATCCGCGAAACGAGCGGTTTTCTCTCGGATTACTACAACCCGATGGACAAAACGCTAAACCTTTCTCGCGACGTCTATCACGGGCGCAGCGCAAGTTCCGCAGGCGTCGCTGCCCACGAAGTCGGGCATGCGATTCAACACGCCCAGAATTATTTTCCGATGTGGCTCCGTTCGTTCATCGTCCCGGCGGCAAATATCGGTTCCAATTTCGGTCCGTGGATTGTCATTTTGGGAATCATCCTGATGTCCGCTGGGAAATTGGCCATCGGGCAGAACATCGCGATTGTCGGCGTGATTCTTTTCGGCATCGCAACGCTTTTCACGCTTGTTACGGTTCCTGTCGAATTTGACGCCTCGTCCCGCGCCAAGAAATGCCTCGCGAGGCTGAACATTTTAGCTCCGGGCAAGGAACGCGACGTCGTAGCGGGCGTGCTTTTTGCTGCAGGCCTCACTTATGTCGCCGCGGCAATTTCTTCCATCATGCAACTTCTCTACTGGGCGCTCCGCGCAGGGCTTCTCGGCGGAAGGAGAGACGACTGATGGCGCAGACGCTTGAAATCGAATGCCCGATGTGCCACGGGACGCTGACCATCGATAAAGATTCCGGCAATGTCCTGGAGCACAGGGAATTCAAAAAGGAAAAGCTTTCGTTGGAAGATTTTCTCAAAAGCGAAAAGACGCGCACCGCGGACCTGGACAAAAAATTTGCCGAAGCGAAAGAAAGGGAAAAGAATCGCCTATCCGAAATCGAAAAGAAATTCGAAGCGGCAAAGAACAACCCGAACCTGAAAGAGCCGCCAAGGCTCGAATGGGACTAAGGCTCCGAAGAATCGCTTCCCAAGTTCTCTGGATTTTCATCGTCCGTTGCGGATTCCGCGGCGGACTTTTCAATCGGTTCGACATTTTCGGCTAGACTCGCTTCGATTTCCGCATTTTCCACAAGTTCCGCCGCCTCTTCGATCGCTTGCGATTCCAAGTCGTCCGCCTGTTCATCGGACTTTGAAAGTTCCGCTTCGAGCGTTTTAAAATCCAGCTCCCCGGAAAGCAACGCGTTGATGTCTTCCGCGCTGACGCTTTTTCCCTGCGACACAAAAGCGGACACCGTGCGAAGCGCCTGGTCTAGCGAGACTTCCTTTTCGCTGCCCGAATTTTCTCCCTGCAAAAGTTCGCGTTCGCGGAGCTTCTCGACAATGCCCGTTTTAAACTCGCGTTCCGGTTCATAGATGCGCGTTTCGTTCGCCATTTCCTCGGCAAATTCCTGGTTGTCCTTTTTGCGGTAAATCCAGATGGCTCCGAAAAGTTCGCTCTGGCGGAAAACAACCTCGTCCGTCTTGATCATTTCCATCAGCGCCATGAACGTTACCACGGTGACAATCGGCAGCGGATCGCGCCCGAGCAGATCTTCGAACAGGACGCGCCCATCCCTGCGTAGCGTATTCGAAATAAACTGTTGCCGGTCCTCGATTGTCACATCGTCCAGTTCGATGTGGTGGACATTTTCGTTTCCGCGGGTTTTCAGCATCTTCTGGTAAGCGCGAAACAGCTGCCAGACATTCGCATCGGCGAGCGTATCCTCTTCGCTTTCCGTTTTTTCCAGGCGTCCCCGGTAGCAGGTTCCGAAATTGCGGTCTTCCAGTTCCTGCATTTCTTTCGCGACCTGCTTGTAACGCTGGTATTCGAGCATCTGCCGAATGAACTCGTCCCGCGAAATGTCTATCTGTTCCTCGTCTTCGGGCGTGCGCTCGTCTTTCGGCAAAAGCTCGCGCGTTTTCATCGCCATGAGACGGCTCGCCATCACAAGAAAATCCCCCGCCTGCGAAAGATCCATCTGCGAAAGGTTCTTGATCCAGGCGAGATACTGGTCCGCTATCTCGGCAATCGAAATGTCCGTGATCTTGACTTCGCTCTGCTGCACCAGATACAGCAGGAGATCCATCGGGCCTTCAAACGCACCGATATGGACTTCGTAGGATTCGGAAACTTCGGACATCGAAAGCTATTCCACCGTCACGCTTTTGGCAAGGTTCCGCGGCTGATCGACGTCGTTTCCGCGAAGAACCGCAATGTGGTAAGCGAGCAGCTGAAGCGGAATGCAGGTGACAAGCGGCATCAGCATCGGATTTATCTTGGGGACAAAGATGATATCGTCCGCGAACTCGGAAAGCTCGGTGCAGTCGGGAGTCGTCACGGCGATGATGCGCCCGCCGCGAGCCTTGATTTCCCGGACATTCGAAAGGACCTTGTCGAAGAGGCTGTCTTTCGGAGCGATGACGACCACCGGCATGTTTTCGTCGATAAGCGCAATCGGGCCGTGCTTCATTTCGGCGGCGGGATAACCTTCCGCGTGGATGTAGCTGATTTCTTTCAGCTTGAGCGCGCCTTCCATGGCGACGGGATAGTTGTAATGACGTCCGAGGTAGAGGAAGTTATTCGCATGGACATATTTTTTGGCGATGTCCCGAATTTTTTCGGAAAGTTTCAGCGTCTCCTCGACAAAACTTGGAATGTTCGAAATGGCCCGGGCAAACTCGATTCCCTGTTCCGCAGACACGCGACGTTCCCGACCGAGCAGAAGCGCAATCATTGCAAGAACCGTCACCTGCGACGTAAAAGCTTTTGTACTCGCCACGCCGATTTCCGGCCCCGCATGCAGATAGACGCCGCCGTCGCTTTCGCGGGCAATCGTCGAACCGACCGCGTTGCAGATTCCGAGGACCGTCGCGCCTTTCGTCTTCGCTTCGCGAAGAGCGGCAAGCGTATCGGCGGTTTCGCCCGACTGCGAAATGACTAGTACGAGCGTCCCCGGCTTGATGATCGGGTTGCGGTAGCGGAACTCGGATGCGTATTCGACTTCGACCGGAACCCCCGCCAAGTCTTCAATCAGATATTCCCCGACCATTCCCGCGTAATAGCTCGTTCCGCAGGCGGTAATGATGATGCGGTTCAGGTTGCGAAGTTCCAAGCGGTTCGCGTCAAGCCCGGCGAGTTTCGCCGATCCAGAATCCAAAAGAAGCCTTCCCCGCATCGTATTGCGGAGCGCTTCGGGCTGTTCGAAAATCTCCTTGAGCATAAAATGTTCAAAGCCGCCCTTGCTCGCCGCATCCGCGTCAAATTCCACCTCTTCCACGTTCCGGTTTACCGTGTGACTCGAAACGGTCACGATTTCATAACCGCTTCGCTTCGCGATTACCACATCGTCGTCGTTCAAATAGACGACCTTTTGCGTGTAATCGACAATGGCGGTTACATCGCTGGCGAGAAAAAATTCCCCGTTGCAGCCAAGTCCCAGGACCAGCGGGCTTCCGCGGCGCGCCCCGATGAGAACGTCCGGTTCATCCGCGCAAAGAATCGCAAGCCCAAAGGTTCCCTCCAGCTTGTTCAGAGCCTCTAGGACAGCGGACTTGATATCGCCACGATAAAGCTTCGCTATCAGATGCGCAACGACTTCCGTATCCGTCTCGGAGACGAACTTCACCCCGTCTGCTTCCAGCTTTTTCTTAATTTGTGTGTAATTTTCGATGATGCCGTTATGCACCACCATAATCTTTCCGTCAAAGCTCACCTGGGGATGCGCATTTTTTTCGGTCGGCGCACCGTGCGTCGCCCAGCGCGTATGCGCGATTCCGATATGACCCGAAAGAGAATGCGACTTCAGCTTTTTTTCCAGCGAAGCGATCTTTCCCGTCGCCTTTTCCATTTCGAGCGTCCCGTCCGGATGGGCAACAGCGACGCCCGACGAATCGTATCCGCGATACTCCAAGCGTTTCAGCCCGCCGAGGAGAACGTTCACCGCATCGCGACTTCCGATGTAACCGACAATTCCGCACATACCGACCTCTTAATGAATTTTCGCTTCGACTTTTGCGCAGAGTTCTTCCGCTTCCGCTTCGGTCGGAGCCTCGGAAATGACGCGGATGACAGGTTCCGTATTGGACGCGCGGACATGGACAAAGCTCTTGCCCTTTCCGAGCCATAGGCCGTCGCGCGTGTCTGCGGAATAATCCGAAAATTCCCGCTTGACTTCCTCAAAGACCGCCTGTACGGGCTTATCTCCGAGCGGGAACTTTTTCTTCGGCATCGCGTATTGCGGATGTTCCGACTTGAACTTTTCCGGACCGCCGCCGTTTTCCGCCATCCATGAAAGGACAAGCGCCGCCGCGACAAGCGAGTCGCGACCATAATGAACCGCAGGCAAAATCACGCCGCCATTGCCTTCGCCTCCGACGATGCAGCCTTCCTGCATCATTTGCAGGCTCACGTTGACTTCGCCGACTTTCGCACGGGAAAATCCGACGCCGAACTTTTCCGCAACATCGGCACTCATCCGCGAAGTGGAAAGGTTTACGCACACGGGACCTTTCTTCTTGGCAAGGACCGCTTCCGTCGCCATTGCGAGCGTATATTCTTCGCCGACTGCGCAGCCGTTCCCATCGACAAGCGCGCAGCGGTCCGCATCCGGGTCGAGCGCAAATCCTACAGCGCAACCGTTTTCCCGAACAGCCTTTTCCAGGTCCTTCAGGTTCGAAGGAATCGGTTCCGGTCCGCGAGGAAAAGTGCCGTCCGGTTCACAGTGGACACGCACCACGTCGCAGCCGAGAGATTCGAGAAGTCGCGGAACGATGTGGGAACCCGCACCGTTTACGGCATCGATCGCCACCTTGAAATGTTTTTCCCGAATTTTTGAAACATCCATAAACGGAATCGCAAGCGTCTCGTCAATGTGGAAAGCATCCGCATCTTCAAGCGCCTCGCAAGTTCCCATCTGGCGGTAATCCGGGTAGATGAACTTTCCCGAATCCGCAATGGCGAACAGCTCCTTGACCTCGTCCGGTCCGAGGAAGATTCCCTTCTGGTCGAGGAACTTGAGAGCGTTCCATTCCAGCGGATTGTGGCTCGCCGTCACGATGATTCCCGCATCGGCATGGAGTTTCGTCACAAAGAGTTCGACGCTCGGAGTTGTCGCAAGTCCCACATCGACGACATCGGCTCCCGCCAAACGGCAAAGCCCGGAAACGAAAGACGCAATCGCTTCTCCCGTCGGACGGCTGTCGCGCCCGATGACGACTTTCCGCGCACCGGTCACCTCCAAAAAAGCTTTTACATGATTTGTCAAAACTTGCGGAGTGAGCGTATCGCCGACAATTCCGCGGATTCCAGAAACTGAACGCATCAAAACAGACATAAATTATACCTTTACCTTTTGAGTAAAGTTATAAAATTTAAAGATGTCATCGAATCCAGCCGTAACCTTGAACGGCCATATCGATAAAGTGGTTCAACAG
>CAVKXR010000143.1:0-6290 GCA_963660275.1 Oscillospiraceae bacterium | reverse complement strand
ATCGTGGATCCGGGTGAGGTAAGTGCTCAGGATCTGTTCAAGGTTCTGCTTATCCGGCTAGGCGTGAATCCCGATGAGCCTTCGCTCGAAACGGCCCGTGTCCGCGGAGGCAATGCCGAAAAGTTCGTGCAGAACTTTACGTGCGAGCGTGTCATCGACGGTTACGATTTTAAATATGCCGGGCGTTATTTCTGGGACGGCGGACGCGGAATCCTCGTGGCGGGATGGGCGCAGGGAATCCTCTACAAAAAATACGCGAAGATTCTCGAACGCGCGATCGACGGCGTGTCGCTTCTCGAAAAACCGGAAAGCCTGGCCGATGAGAAGTCCCGGAAATTCCAGGCGGCGGTGGTGAACCAGGTCGGGCTTCTGCGTCTTGCGGACGGGCAGCCCCTTGTTGCGCTTTCCTACTTTGAAAAGGCGAACCGGATGGATTCGACCGAGTCCCTCTATCTCATCAACTGCGGCTTCGTGTACCAGATGAAGGAGCTTTACGGTCCGGGCGTGAACCATTTTCTGAGCGAAATGGAACTTGTGCGGAAAAACGGTCGCCTGCTTTCCATTCTCGGGGAAATGTACGAAGCGATGATGGATTACGGCGAAGCCCGGAAGTATGCGGAAATGGCGCTCCGCTACACGCCGAACAATCCGGAATACGTCATCAACCTTTCGGATGCGCTGTGGGGGCTCGGGCAGAGAAACCAGTCGCTTGCCGTGGTGCAGAACCTTTACGACAAACAGCCGTCGGCACGTCTCGGCGTCTATCTAGCGAAAACCTATATGGGAATGGACCGTTATGCGGAAGCGGTAGAGATTCTCTATGCGACGAAAAGGCGTTTCGGGGTGAACGTCGATCTGGGGCTTACCCTGATGGACGCGCTGATTTTTATGGGCCGCTATCCCGAAGCGCTTGCCGTAAGCGAGGAGACGCTTCCGGTCGGAACTTCGGATTATCGCGTATGGGCAAGTCGCGGCAAGGCGCAGTTCTACTCGAAAAACTTCGTGCAGGCGGAAAAGTCCCTGTCCCATGCGCTTTTGATGCACCCGGACGACGAAGACATCAAGAGCTTCCTTTCGGCGTCGAAGGCTTTTCTAGGCAAGGCGGATAATCGCACTCTCCAGAAGAAAATCGACCCGGTGGAAATGCGGCCTGTGGCTTTAGCCTCTTTCGTGAACAGGGAATATGCGGAAAAGGCGAAGTCGGAAAATTTCCCGGCGGTGGTGCATTATGCGCGGGAAGCTCTCCGTGCGGACAAGGACAAGGCCTGGGTGCGGACAACCCAGAAGCTGATAGAAATTCTCGACACGCGCGGCGTGGGGCTTTATTCGGAACTTTCGTTCGACTTCCTTCCGGGATTCGACCGCATCTATTTGAACGCTCTGGAAATCTATGATTCGACGATGACGCTCAAGGCGAAGGTTTCGCTTTCTGGCGCCTACATCACCTATGCGACGGAACTCGGGCTTGACAACGAAATGCAGACGGCGCACTTTCCGCTCGAAAAACTCTCTCCGGGCGATTTCGTCTATCTGCAAATTTCCCGGACTAGTATCGCGAATTACGGCGTGATTCCCTTCGTGAGTTTCGAGGCGAGCGAAGAGGTTCCGGTGCGCACGACGTCGTTTAAAATTTACGCGGATACGTCGCGCTTCGTGACCGAGGAATACGGGCCTCTGTCGAACCGCTACGATGCGGACGGCGAAGAATGGTCGATTGACGATCCGATCGTGATTCGGCGCGAACCCTATATGCCGAACTACCGGGATTACGGCGCGGGATTCCTGCTGACGGGAAAGCGCACCTGGGCGGACGTGGGACGCGAATACGAGAACCTGATCCGCCACCAGTTTAAAAGCGCAATTGCCGTTCGGGAAAAGGCTTTTGAAGTGCGCGGGAGCAGGCTCGGCAAGGAAGCTATCCTTGCGGAAGTGCGCTTTGTACGGGAAAATATCCGTTACCGGGACGTTCGCTTTGGCGGGCACAGCCTGATTCCGCAGCTCGCGGAAACGACACTCCGGGAACGCCGCGGCGACTGCAAGGACCAGAGCCTGCTTCTCAAGGAAATGCTCGACGCCATCGGCGTGAAGAGCAAGCTCGTCGCGATTCATTTGACCGAAGCGGGCTTCGAATCTCTCCCTTCTATCCAGCAGTTCAACCATATGATGCTCTACATCCCGAAAGGCGAAAACTACCCGGAAATGTGGGTCGATCCTTCGGACAAGGGGGGGAACGAGCGTCCCGTGCCGCTTGACATGGAAGGAAAGGTCGCACTTGTCGTCGATGGCGATTCGAGCCATGTGGCGGTAACGCCTGTTCTCGAAAACGAAAAGGAGCACCAGGTATTTCTCTACCACCGCTTGCACATCGGAAAGGACGGCTCGGCGGAATTCCGCGATTCGCTCTGCATGACGGGCAAGTTTGCGAGCGTCCTGCGCAACCGCCTTTATGGTCGCGACGCAAAGGAGACGGAATCGCTTTTGCAGGAACTGATCGCGCAGGGCGTCCCCGATGTTTCCATTTCGCGGGTCCACACGGAAAACGTGACAGATTTTGACAAACCGTTGAAGCTCGTCGTTACGTTCTCGTCGAAAAACTATTTCGGAAAAAGTTCGGAGGGGTTCAAGGGCCGCTACCCGAACATCTGGGAACGCTCGATCATGCACTTGCCGAAGGTTCGCACGCGTTACCTGCCGATTCGAATGCCGCATGAGACGGAATTCGAAAGCGAGCTGGAAGTGACAGCGGAAGGCGATTTGCGCGTGCAGGAAGCGCCGACGTTCTCCCGCGAAACGGAATACGTGAATTTCGAAAAGACCGCCCACGGTTATAAATGGATGACTTTCGCCATTTACGCGGACCCTTCGGAATACGAGCGGATTCGCGAGGAATGGAACTATCTTCTGGAAGCGACTTCGCCGGAAATCGTGGTGAAGTAGGGGGGAGGATGCTCAATCTCTGCGAAGAATCTGGCGATAGACTCCGATTCGCTACGAAGTCATTCTCGAACCGATCGGGAATCTCGCAAGAGGGGGCGCTTTGCATGTCATTCCCTTGCTTGTCCGCCGCGGCGGACGCCGACACGGGAATCCGGCGGGAAACGGTAAAACATGAGCGAATGGAAAGAAGTCAAGCTGGGCGAAATTGCAAGGTCAAATCAATCGACTTATTCGCCAAAGGACAACTGGAAATTTGCGAACTATCTCGACACGGGAAACATCACGGAAAACAGGATATCGGAAATCCAGTTCATCGACCTGGCGAAGGATGGCTTGCCGAGCCGGGCGAGAAGAAAAGTCCGCAAGAACAGCATTGTTTATTCGACGGTCAGACCGAACCAGAAACATTTCGGAATCATCAAGAACATTCCGGAAAATTTTCTCGTCTCGACGGGATTTTCCGTTCTAGATGTAGATGAATCCAAGGCGAATCCGGATTTCGTCTATTACAGTCTGACCCAGGAGAAAAATACAGCCTCTCTCCATGCGGTTGCGGAACAGTCGACGTCGGCGTATCCGGCAATCAAGCCGTCGGATATTGAAAACCTGCAAATCTCGCTTCCCCCTCTCGCGGAACAGCGTCGCATCGCGGAAATCCTCGGGAGCCTCGACGACAAGATAGAGCTCAACGACGCGATAAACAGGAACCTGGAGGAACAGGCGCAGGCTCTCTTCAGGAACTGGTTCGTCGACTTCGCCCCCTTCGGCGGAAAGATGCCCGGGGATTGGCATAAAGGAACTCTGTCGGAAATCGCGGACTGTCTTAACGGTCTCGCCATGCAGAAGTTCCGTCCAAAGGACAATGAAATCGGGTTGCCCGTTTTAAAAATCAAGGAACTCCGACAAGGCTTTCCCGGGGACGATGCAGAACGATGTTCGCCAGATATTAAACCTGAATATATCGTAAATGACGGCGACGTGATTTTTTCATGGTCTGGCAGTTTGCTAGTCGATATTTGGTGTGGAGGAAAATGTGGCCTCAACCAGCATCTTTTCAAGGTCACTTCACAAAAGTATGACAAGTGGTTTTATTATCTCTGGACCAAGCGTCATCTTGACCATTTTATCACCCTCGCCGCAGATAAAGCCACCACAATGGGACACATCAAACGCGAAGAACTCGACAAAGCCGAAGTTTGCATTCCATCTGAAGAGGATTACAAAAAAATCGGTGCAACATTAGAGCCGATCATCGGCGCAATAATCTCTCATCGAATTGAGAATCGACAACTCGTCAAATTACGAGATTCCCTTCTCCCAGAATTAATGTCTAGACCCTAGTTAAGAACAGTCCTGATTATAGGGAAGCTTACAAAGCTTCCTGAACGTCGGCGTATGCGAACGGCTTAAAATCCGATCCGAAACAAGCGGTTCTTGCAAAATGACCTTGACTTTACCGGCAATATCTTGCACATTTCATTGACAATTCATACGTATTGATGTATATTACACACAAAACAAGCAACATATTGCAGTTTACCATGAAAGACATCGCACGGCAAATTTTGGAACGAAGGAAAAAACTGGGCCTTTCCCAACAGGACCTTTCCGAAATTTCTGGTGTTTCCGTAAGGACTATCATCTCTGTCGAATCAGGAAATTCCAACCCTTCCGTAAACGTCTTGAGTAAAATGATAAAGCCTTTGGGTCTCATCGTTTCGCTAAGCGAGAGGGTAAAAAATGATTGAAGAATTTTCCAAAATTCAACTTGCCTGTGTGTATCACAACGATACTCTTGCCGGCTATTTGCTAAAAAACAAACGGCATTATACATTCCTCTACGATTCAAGATACGCCATGTCAAGCAATCCGTCTATCGCCCTCGACATGCCAAAGAAAAAGCGCATTTTCCGTTCGCCCTATTTATTTCCCTATTTTCAGGGGCTGCTTCCGGAAGGATTAAATCGGGACTTTTTTTGCGAGCGTCTCGGCATATCGCCTTCGGATAAATTCACGATGCTCCTGAAACTCGCCAACTATGAAACCATCGGAGCCGTCTCCGTTCGCCCTGGGTAAAGTTATGGGAAGATGTCACTGCTGTTTAAAAGAGACCCGCCGCGATTTCTGCCCCAAGTGTTCCAGGGAATTATTTGGGATCTCCGATTTTTGCGCGACCTTGGATTACAACATTTCTCAACTATCCTTTCCCGAAGGCGGATCGATAAAAAGAATATCCCTCTCCGGCGCGCAGGCTAAATTTTCCGCCAAAATGGAAGGGAAAAAACTTGTAAATACGGACCGGGGCGGCACCCATATTCTCAAGCCGCCATTGCAAAACCGCTACGACAATTTTCAGGACTCCCCGGCGAATGAACACGTGACCATGCTAATGGCAAAAAGCGTTTTCAAAATTCCGACAGCCTTGTCGGCCTTGCTTTTCCTTGAAGATGGAAATTCGGTCTATATCACAAAACGTTTTGACGTCCTGGAAAATGGAGCACGAATCAACCAGAGCGACTTCGCGCAAATCGCGGGGCTAGTACCCGAGAAAAACGGAAGCAACTATAAATACGAAGGCATTTCGTACGAAGAGATTGCCTATCTGATAAAAAAATACGTGAGTGCGGCGGATGTTGCGGTAGAGGTGTTTTTTAGAACGGTTTTGTTCAATTACCTTGTATGCAATGGCGATGCCCATGCGAAGAATTTTTCACTGCGCAGTACGCCCGAAGCCCCTGAAGTTTACGAATTGACGCCGGCCTACGACTTGTTGAACACTTCGCTCCACATACCCAACGAAATGTCCCGCATGGCTCTTGACCTGTTCAAGGACGAAGACGATTTTAGCACGCCATTTTACGAAATGAACGGTTTTTACGGGGTTCCTGATTTCATGGAATTTGCCAAGAGAACCGGCGTTGTCGAAAAGCGTGCGGAACGTTTTATCGAGCAAGCTGTCGATTCCGTGCCGGTCATGAAGGAAATGCTGGACAGTTCCTTTTTAAGTGATTCAGGTAAAGAAAAATACAAGGCTTCTGTGCGAGACCGGGCGATGGCTTTGAGCGGATTATGATATTTACATCTGCTGGGCGAAGTAACCTTCAATGTTTGACATATTCACGAGTTCCGTTCGGATATTTTAGATAGGCCTTTTGTAATGCTGTGTTAAAACCGGAAGTTGGAAGGCGAAGTGTGCTTCGCTTTTCGTTTTCAATGGTCATGAAATTGATCCTCTTTGGGAAAAGATAATTTCCAGGTGAAGAAAAATGAAATCGCAAAAAAAAGGCGGCGGTTTTGTAAAAAAAATGGGAAAAACGGAGAAAACCCTTGACAAGCTTTTTTTTTTCTTACTT
>CAVKXR010000142.1:0-6313 GCA_963660275.1 Oscillospiraceae bacterium | reverse complement strand
TGTCATTCCCGTGCTTGTCCGCCGCGGCGGACGCAGACACGGGAATCTCCTTTCACAGATAAAGAGATTATCGGGTCAAGCCCGATAATGACAGTTTGGCAAAGATTGCCGGGTCTATGCCCGACAATGACAAGTTAAGAGGCTTTGCTGGTGGAAGGCATTGAAGTAAAGACTCGATCAGACGCCTCGTATCCCGCTCACCGTGTTTCGTGTCCCGTTTAACTACCGAGTCCTGTTTTCAGACTCCTGATTTCTATCAACTAATAACTATTAACTAAGATCTAAGCACTAAACTCAGACTCCCGCATCCCGTTCTAATCCCTAGTCCCACGCAAGTTCACGGTTCGGGCAAGAGTTCCCCGCGGAGGATTTCTATCCGGTCATCGACTAAGCTGACAATATTTGTCGGGCGAATTTCGATAGGCCCGGAATCCACCATCAAATCGACGCTGTGCCTGAACAGGTTCCACAGATCGTCCGGTTCCGTGTAAACGGTGTCGTCCGAAAGCTTTGCCGCCGTGCTCAGGATAGGCTTATCGAAGATGCGGAAGAGTTCCTTGAAAAAGGGATGTTCGGGCATTCGGAAGCCGACTTCGGGACGTTTGACATCGAGCTTTCTCGCGATGGAAGGATCCGCCGGAAGGATGAACGTATAGGGTCCCGGAACGCGTCGCTTCATGATTTGGAAGGCGAAATTGCTGACGTGCGCGTATTCCGCTGCGGTGCGAATGTCGGGGAGGATAATCGCCATGACGAATTTCTTCATCGGTTTTTTCAGCTGGTAGAGCCGGTGAATCGCCTTGGAAGATTCCGCGGAGCAGCCGATGGCATAGCCTGATTCCGTGGGGTAGAGGAGAAGCCCGTCTTTTTCGAGGACTTCGGCAGCTTGCCTGACAAAGCGCGGCTGAGGATTTTGGGGATGTACGTCAAGTCTCATTTGCGGATAAATTTAACATTCGGGGATGACGCGCGAAGCGACAAAGGCGTCGGGATAATGGCGTAGCTGCAACTTTCCGCCCCGCAGGTCGATGCCGATTACGTCGAAGCGGGCTTTTTGGTTTTCTCCGCCGTGGAAGTGCAGAAAATGGGCAGCTGTCCGCCAAATACGAAATTGCTTGCGCTCGTTTACGCGGCTTGCCGGAGAACCTTTGCGTTCGTTCCAGACGGATTTGACTTCGACAAAAAGGATTGTTCCCGTAGAATCCTTGGCGACAATGTCGAGTTCGCCGTTTCGGTAGCGGTAGTTGCGGGCGAGAATTTTGCAGCCTTGGCGGCAGAGATAGGCCGCGGCGTGCAGTTCCGCGAAGCGTCCTTTTTGCTTGTTCCGGCTTGTCGGTTCTGGATTCATTGGGCGAGAAGTCCGAGAATGCGGATTTCGGAAATGGCGATGTCCGCCGATTCGTTTACAGTGTAGGCGTCTTCGAGAAAAACCTGGATTTCTGTTGTTTCCATCGCTTTCATTTCGGGGTACTGGACGCCTTTCATGTCTTCGAGGTGGAGCACCTGTCGAAACCCTTCCCGCGTGAGGAGAGCGAGCGTTTTCGGCTTGTTGAAAATGCGGAATCTGTCGCCGAATTCGTCGTCGGTTGATTTCTGGAATCCGTTTGCGAAGCCTATCGCCGTGACGATTGTGGGCGAGGAAAAGTTCAAAATGAAAATCGGCGCCCTGGAATTGGACGGCATCGGAAGGAGCCACGCGGTCTTCAGGTCCTTGTCGGTGAGGTTCGATTCCGAGTAGTCGCCCGAGCCTTCCATGTTGCGTTCTTCGTATGCCGCGCGGATTTCGACATTCTGGATTTCCTGGAGGGTCTTGGGTGGCTTGTAGGAAAGGAGAAAGGCGAGGAGCAAAAGGATGAGAAGCGGAAACAGGGCGATGGCGAAAAGTTTGACGTGCTTGTTCGTGAAGCGTCGGACGTTGTCGGATACTTTGTTTGTAATCAGCGGGCGGTTCTTGATGAGCTTGCGGATGCTCATCGTGTCGTGCCCGTGGTGCTGTTCGCCGGGATGGAGCGGAGCGAAGACGATGTCGAGCGCGTTCAGAAAATCCTGCATATTCTTGAAACGGTCCCCGACATTTTTCTTGAGGCATTTCAGGATGAGTTTTGCAAGGCCTTTGGGCATGTCGGGTCGGAAGTTTTCCGGGTTGGGAGGCTCTTCCTGGACATGCTTCATCGCGATTTCGATGGGCTTCGAACCGGTGAACGGCAGGCGCCCGCAGGTCATTTCAAAAAGGATGACGCCCAGGCTGTAAATGTCTGAGCCGATGGAAACGTCGTCGCCGTGGCACTGCTCGGGCGACATGTATTCGGGGGTTCCCATCGTCATGCCGGTCATCGTCAGGCGCTCCGCGGACTGGATGTGCGAAATCCCGAAATCCATCAGATAGACGCGGTTGTCGTGCGTAATCATGATGTTCGAAGGCTTGACGTCGCGGTGGACGATTCCCTTGCTGTGCGCATAGAGAAGGCCTCGGGCGACCTGCTTCGTGATTATCTCGATGGCGTCGAAGTCTAGACGTCGGCGGTGTTCGAGAACTTCCGATAGGGTGCTGCCCTTGACGTATGTCATCGCGATGTAGAGCTGGTTTCCCTGCTTGCCGAAATCGAAAACCTGGACCAGATTCTGGTGGTCGAGTTCCTTCATCGCCTGGGCTTCCATGTAGAACCTTTCGACGGATTCCTTGTCGGAGGATGCGTCGAGAACCTTGAGGGCGACTTCGCGCTTCAGGTTTTTTTGCAGAGCCTTATAGACATATCCCATGCCGCCCTTGCCGAGAACGCCCAAGAGTTCGTAGTCGTCGTTGAAAGGTCTTGGAAATTTTTCTGTCGTCATTTTGCTTTCTTCATTTGTTTTAAGGCGATGATGGATACAATATAAATTAAGATGGCGATGAGAATCGGGATCGTCCAGTCAGATGTCCGCACATCCATGCCCATGAAAACGTTCTGCATCGCGGACTGGTCGTAAAGCGTCCATATCGCGAGGGATATTTTTTGGGCGATTTCCGTCATCTGGTCTTTGGGGACAAGCGCTCCGGAAAGGGCGATTTGCGGAAGGATCACCAGCGGAAGAAAAGCGTTCGCCTGTCCGGGATTCCTCGCGAAGGCGCTGAGCAGAAGGCCTGCGGCGGATGCGGGAAGTATCGTTGCGCACAAAGTAATCCAGAGAGCCGTCGAGGGGGAGACGGAAATGCTTTCGGCGAAAAATGCATAGACGATGCCCGTTTCGAATAGGGCGAAAAACGCGGTGAAGAAGAGCTTTGCCGCAAGGATTTTGACAGGCGAAACCCCTTTGCGAAATTCGTCGAGAAGGAGATCTTTTTCCTGCACGACTTCCCGGACGGCAAGGGAGAGGGCGAACCAGTTTGCAGAGAGAACGAGGGCGAACGCCGCGACCCAGAGCGAGGACGTTTTCGAAAAAATCTGGGAGAAGAGAAATCCGATGACGACTGGCTGGACGATGAGCGAAACGGCCTTTCCGGGATCCCGGAACCATTGCCGGAAAAGAACCGTGAAAAAATAAGGGAAGATGTTTTTCCGTGGACATCGCGGAAAATACGATTTGACCGGCTCGGGCTTTTCCACTCGGCTGTATATGCCTGCCTCTTTCCAGTTTTCGGATGTCCGGTCGGAAAGCGTTTCAAGGATTCCTTCGGGATCGGGGGCGTTGAAAAATCGGAAAGCGTCCGCCGGAGTTCCGTAAAATCCCATCTTTCCCTGGTGAATCAGGAGAACCTCGTCAGAGACCTGCAAGGCTTCGTAGCTGTGCGTCGTGAGGATGACGGTGTGGCCTTTGGACGAAAGTTCCCTGAGGTAGGAGCATAGGCGCTTCGCATTCAGCGGGTCGAGTCCGGAAAGCGGTTCGTCGAGAAGGATCAGGCCGGGAGCGCCCATCAGTTCTGCCGCGATGGCGACGCGTCGTCGTTCCCCGCCCGACAGGTGCGCAATTTTCTGGTTTTCGAGACTTGAAATGCGCAGAAGTTCCAGAAGTTTGGTCGAACGGCATT
The DNA here is from genome assembly GCA_963660275.1 of Oscillospiraceae bacterium. GTDB lineage: Bacteria > Fibrobacterota > Fibrobacteria > Fibrobacterales > Fibrobacteraceae > Hallerella. Next base: position 2,307 of record CAVKXR010000142.1, on the reverse strand, counting down.
CGATTTCGCTTGCTGTGTAGTCTTTCGGGAGGGAGATTCGCGCCGAAAGGCGGAGCGTTTCGCGGACGGTCAGCGTATTCCTGAGAAGCGGTTCCTGCGGCAGGTAGGCGATTTCTCGCTGGATGGCTTCCTGTTCGTAGTCGATTCCGTCGAGGAAGACATTTCCTTCCGAACGGCGAACCTTTCCCGCGAGAAGTTCGAGGAATGTACTTTTCCCTTGTCCGCTCTGGCCGATGACGGAAAGGATTTTTCCGGCGGGCAGAAAAAGGCGGATGTCTTCGAGGATTTTCTTGTGGGAAATTTCCACGGACACGTCCGAAACGGTCAGGGAAAATCCGACGTCCTTCTGGTGGAGGAACAGGTTCCCGTCGCGAAATTCGAGAAGGCACCAGGGGAGTTTCAATGTTTCGCGGTTTTCGAGATACCTTGTTCGGGAAAAAATCCGGTTCGAAAAGTCGAGCCGCAGGCGTTTCCCTTCGAGCTTCGCCGTTGCGAGCTTTTTGGGACATGCCGGGTGCAGGATCGTTCCCGGTTCGTCGTCGTTCTGTCCGCGGCCAAGTGTAACGGGAACTTTTTCCGAAAGCGGAATTGCCGGAACGTCTTCCAGCGTGCGGACATGGGAAAGGGAAAGTTCACCGTCCTTGATTGAAAAGCGCAACTGCTGCAAGCCCAGGATAAAGACGTCTCCGTCCTCGATATCCTTTGACGCGATGCTTTTTCCTTGGAAGAGAGTTCCCGAGGTTTCGCTCAGGTTCGTGAAAATCCAGCGTTCGTCCCTGTATTCGATTTTCGCGTGGAGTCTCGAAACGGAGGCGTCTTTCAGTTCGAAATCGGCGTTCTTTCCACGTCCGATGATGAAAGGTCTTTCCTTCGGGATTTTTTGGACAAAGAAAGTGGATGCCATGAAAACCTTGCGTTAGCGCAATGCGGACACAGCCCGCTTCAGGCGTTCCGCGGCCTTTTCGAGCGTTTCCATCGAGGCGGCATACGAAAGACGCACATAGCCTTCGCGCCCAAAGGCGCTCCCGGGGACAATGGCGAGACCTGTCGTTTCAAGTAGGTAGGTGCAGAATTCGACGGAACTAGAAAGGCGTTTCCCGTTTGGGGTTTCCTTTCCGAAAAGTTCGTCGATTTTAGCGAAGAGATAAAAGGCTCCGTTCGGCATGTCCGCATGGATGCCAGGAATTTTCGAAACTTCCCGGAAGATAAAGTCTCTCCGCTTCTGGAATTCATCTCGCATTTTCAGGACGCCGTCGAGCGGCATTTCGAGAGCCTTCTTGGCCGCATACTGGGCGACGTTTGACGGATGGTGCGTCGTCTGCCCTTGCGCCTTGGCGATGAGCCTTGCAATTTGTTCCGGTGCGGCGATGAAGCCCGCGCGCCAGCCGGTCATGCAGTGGGATTTGGAAAGCCCGTTGATGAGGATCGTACGGTCGAGCATCCCCGGACACGCGGCGAGGCTCTTGAACTTTCCGCCGTAGGAAAAGTGTTCATAGACTTCATCCGAAATTGCGTAAAGGTCGTTTGCGACGACGACTCTTGCTATTGAATCGAGCGTTTCCTCGGTATAGAGCGTTCCCGTCGGGTTTGTCGGATTGTTCAGGATGACGGCTTTCGTCTTTCCCGTAATCTTTTTTTCGAGTTCCTCTCCGGACATCTGGAAACGCTTCGCCTCGTCGGTGTGGACAAAGACGGGAATTCCGCCGAGAAGCTTCACCAGTTCGGGATATGTCACCCAGTAAGGTTCGGGGATAATCACTTCGTCGCCCGGGTTGATGAGGGCGAGCAGCGAATTGAATACGGCGTGTTTCGCTCCGCTGGTCATGATGATTTGCTCCGGGGAATAGCGGAGACCGTTCTGGTTGAAAAGCTTTTTGACGACCGCTTCGCGGACTTCGAGGATGCCTTGCGGCGAGGTGTAGCGCGTCTTGCCTTCGTCAATCGAGGCCTTTCCCGCTTCGCGGATTTCTTCCGGTGTGTCGAAGTCGGGTTCGCCCGCACCGAGCGACACGATATCCTTGCCTTCGGCCTTGAGTTTCTTGGCGAGCGTATCGATTTCGACGGTGAGCGACGGAGCGATATTCTGGACGCGTAGGGACAGATCTTTCATTTTCTTTTTCTCCTTTTTATTCGGCGGATGTCGAGCCATCCGGCGAGGAGCGGAAACACGAACAGGTGGGAAAGCGTGATGCAGAGGATTCCCAGGACAGATACCAGACCGATTTCCCGCAATCCGGGATGCGAGGAGAGGAATAGCCCGAAGAGGACTGTTACGGTGAGAATCTCCGAGAAGAGGCAGGTCAGACC
>CAVKXR010000141.1:0-6351 GCA_963660275.1 Oscillospiraceae bacterium | reverse complement strand
GTGATGCAGGTCGTGGCGAATGTATGTCGTGCCATATGGCAGTGTAGATGTCTGTGGCATCCCAGCTTTTTTGCCCCGCTGCGAAGTCTCTTGTTGAAGTAGGCATTGTCCGCCACATGAAAGACGAGACCTTTCGCAATGCTCGGAAGCAAGAGTCTCGCTTGGACGGGAATGGGAATATACACCGCCTCGCCAGTCTTGTGTGTCTGCTTGTGAATCTTCCAATCGACGATTTCCCTTGCGTCTAAGGTTTTTAAATCGCTAAAACGAAGCCCGGTAAAACAGGAAAACAGAAAGACGCGCAAAGAGTCCTGCTCGTTTTTTAGAAGGGTGTGCGAGCGTTCCAAAAAATTCAGGTAAAGGCTTTTTAATTCTCGCAGGCTTAAAAATCCGCGCTTGGATGCAATGCGGCGGATCTTGATGCGGTCGAATGGGTTTCTTGAAATCAGATCGTCAAGAATTAATTTATTTGTAAAGTTCCGAAAGACAGAAAGCGCCTTGCTGATAGTGGCTTCCCTGTTCCCGATTTCTTTTAGGTGCGAACGATAGCGTCTGACAAAATCTGTCGTAATCTCTTCGAGGGTAAGGTTCGGTGCGAAGTAGTGAATCTTGTTCAGATTCCAGCGATAGGTTCGAATGGTGAGTTCCGCCAGGTTTTCGGAATCTTCGATGAGATATTTTTTGGCGATATCGATAAAAAGCATAAATGCCTCCAAGAAAAATGTTGAAGGCAAGATAGGATGTTGCAAGTTAATTTGTTAGGAAATCTTTTGGTTCCCGCACAAATCCTGGTGAATTTTTGCAGCGATTTCCCGACCGGTGCGAAGAGCGAGGACGACCGTTTTGGGACCGTAAAGCGCATCTCCGCCGACATAGACTTTTTTCTTCGCTTCTTCCCCGACGACAGAATCGAGTATTTCGGAAGAAACCTTGTTGCCGACGGCAAAAATCACCGTATCGCAATCGATCGTTTCGGAAGCGCCTTCGACCTTGACGGGTGTGGGACGACCGTTGACATCGGGTTCGCCTAGCGTGAAGATATCGAGCCTTGTCTGCTTGACGTTACCGTTTTCGTCGGCGATAAATTCCGCAGGGCTTCTTAGCTCAAGAACCTGAACGCCTTCCGCTGTCGCTTCGTGGATCTCAGTCCAGCAGGCTGGCATTTCCTTTACCGTTCTGCGGTAGATGAGCCGGACCGTTTCCGCACCTTCTCGGAAGGCCATTCGGGCAGCGTCCATGGCGACGTTTCCGCCTCCGATGACGACGACGTTCTTTTTGGAATCCAGAGGTTCGCCGCGATTCGCTTTCTTCAAGTAATCCTTGGCGGTGAAAATTCCGCCGAGATTTTTCCCCGAAATGTCGGGAACGACCGGTTCGTTTGCCCCGTTGCCGATGAATACGGCGTCAAAGCCTTGGGCGAGCAGGTCGTTTACGGAAATTTCCTTGCCGATATGGACTTTGGAATGGGTTTCGATTCCCATGTCGGGCAGGATGGAAAGCTCGTAATCCAAAATTTTTTTCGGAAGGCGGAACTCGGGGATGCCGTAGCGGAGAACGCCTCCCAGCCGGTCGTATTCGTCAAAGATGACAACCTTGTGACCGCGCGTGCGCAAGTCGATGGCCGCGCCGAGACCTGCCGGACCCGCTCCGATGACAGCGATTTTCTTTCCCGTATCCGGGGCGACGGAGAGCGCCTTTTTTCCGCCCAAGTTTTCCCGTTCATAGTCGGCGCAGAAACGCTCCATGTTTCCCATGTGGATTCCCTTGTCCGGATCCTTGAGCAGTTTGCCCATTGCGCAGTTCGATTGGCATTGCCGTTCGTGCGGGCAGACGCGGCTACAGATCGAGGGAATCAGCGATGTTTGGCGAATCAGGTCGATAGCCGCCTGGAAATCTCCGCGGGCGACGTGCTCCAAGTATTGCGGAATGGGCATTCCGATGGGGCAGGCCGCCGTGCAGGCGGGCTTCTTGCATTTCATGCAGCGGTACGCTTCGACGCGGGCTTGCGCTTCGGTAAATCCCAGGTTCGCTTCTTCCATGGTGGCGCGCCTGGAAAGCGGATCCAGTTCGGCGGCGTATTGCGGTGGGATAAGCTTTTTTTCCTTTAAAGAAATTTCGGGGAGCTCGGCGATGCGTGCGAGTTCTTTTTTGGCTGCGGAATCGAGAGCTTCAACGTCTTGCATAAAACCATTCACCTTGCGATGTACAAATTTGTCATTTGGACAATTTAAAATTGCCCTTTTTGGGATAGTAATATAGTTTTTTGAACAATCATGTTGCAAAAATTTCGATGCTTATTTTTTTATATGAATCGTTTTGAAAACATCGGCAAACTTGAATTTGTTGAATAAGGTTTTAACTAAAGGATGACGAACGTTAAAAAGCCGCTCGAAATTCGGGCGGCTGGGAGTTTCGCATTGATTGAACTTATTCGTGTGCGCAGAATGCTTGCGTGTCGATTGCTGAAAGGGCTGTTCCATCGGCGGAAATTTTTTGAATCTTGGGAAGACCGTAGAAAGCAACCCAGAGATTTTCATTGTCCGCTGCGACGACATCGTAGGGATTGGCGCCCGCTTCGAGCGCTTTTTGCCACACCGGGACTCCAGAGCTCAGGTTGATTTGAGCGAGCGATGCGGTTCCATCAGAGTTGCGTTCCATCAGGTAGAGCTTTCCATTGACTGCGGCGAGTTTGGAATCCTGGTAATATTGTACACCGTCTTTTTCGTCGTCGGCATAATCGATATAAAGCTTACCCAACTGATAGTAATCCGAGACAAAGACATAGGGCTGACCGTTGATAACTTTTATACTAGAAGGTTGGCGAAATTCGGATTCCGGGTCGGTGAGAGAATCCAATTTTATTCCGTCGTAGGTAAAGAGACCGATGTGCATTTCATTATCTAATAAGCGTTCTCCGATGTAGAGAAGATTATTTTCGCTATCGTATTCAAGCGAACCGGATGCATCCTTGATCCCGTTGATTTCCTTGACAGAACCTGTCAAGAGGTCTATCTCGACGACAATCGTGTTGCCGTAGCTCTTGTAAACCGATACGTACCCCTTGTCGCCGTTCTTGTTCACGACAAAATCCTGGGCGCCGCCACCGAGCTTGGTTCCGCTCACGAACAGGCTCGAACTTTTCTTTTGCAAATCGACCTTTTCGATGCCGCGATTTGCGTCGGCAGGTAAGCCCCAGGTTACAGGGTCATATTCGCCGGCGGTCGCCACATAGACGGTTCCGCCCGCAACTTTCACCATGTAGGGATTCTTTGTCGCAAGGGAAATCGTGTCGAGAAGTTCACCGCTTTCCAGGTTATACAGCGCAAGGAGACCGACGGTCGGGATGGAAAAACTGGCTGTTTGACGCTGGAAGATGGCGAACAGGGTATCGCCGGAAATTTCGAGGTCGGCGAGGTTCGGCGTCGTATTCAGGTAGCTGATTTTTACGCTGGACGAGGATTCGGGAGCTTCGCTCGAAGAAGATTCGATCTTTTCACTGGAGCTGGATTCCTCTTTAACGGAAGAACTGGAAACAGCGAGGCTGGAACTGGATTTTTCATCCTCTGCGCTGCTGGAACTTTCCTTTTTATTCGAACTGGAAGACTTGTCCTCGGCCTTGATGCTGCTGGAGGAATTGTCTTCTTCGGTAACGCTTGAAGAGCTTTCCTCGAAGCAGTCGCCTTCTTCGCAGGTAATGCCCGAAACGCTGTCGCCATCGCTTCCGCACGCATTGAACAGCAGCGCGAAGCCTGTGGCTAAAATGAGGGGGAGTATCTTTTTACTCATGTCTTTTCCTTGGTTTGAGGTGACATTCCCGGTTTGAACGGGAACTTTTTGTGGGTTAAAATTTTTGTATGAGGGTCATCCTGTATTCCCTGCCGGGAACTGGGTTTGGCGAATAAAAGTTCGTATAAGTCTCATCCGAAATGTTCGTGACGCTGAAAATCAAGCGGGAGCTTTCCCACGGGGAATAGCCGAGGCTTGCGTTGTAACGTGCTGTTGCCGGTTGGCGCGTCTGGTTCGAACGGTCGCTGAAAATTCGGGTGCGGAAATTCGCATCGAACGTCAAGTCCAGATGAAATGGCAAAAAGAACTTTCCTTCGACAAAGTAACTGTGGACGGGTTCTCCCGGTAAAAGCTTTCCGTTGTACATCTTGGCGAATCCCTTGTCTCGCGGATCTTGGATTGTGCCGCGCAAGGTCGTTTCGAAAAAGGAAACGGGTGAACTTTGCGCTTCCAGTTCGATTCCGTGGATGCTCGCCTTGCTCGCGTTGAAAGCCTTGATAGCGTTGGTACTCGCAATCCAGTAAATTCCGTTTTCGACGAACGAATGAAAATATGTCGCCCGCAAGGTTGTCTTCCGGGATGGCGTCTGGACAAAACCTCCGATTTCAAACCGGACAGCCGTTTCGTTCTTGAGCTTCGGGTTGGAAAGCACGCCGCGGTAAACGCCATAAAGTTCCATCAGCTGCGGCTGCCGAAAGTACCTTCCGATTGAAGCGTTTCCGCCGACGAGAGATTTTTTCTGCCCGAGCTTGAGCTGGACCATGCCCGAAAGATTCAGGTCTCTTTTTTCGGCGTCTTCGATTGTCGCGGTTCCGGTGGGCATCAGAAATTTTCCGCCGTCGATGTCGTCAAATGTCTTGAGCAGATTGCCTTCGGCGAGAAGGGCGAGCCATCGGGTAGCGGCAAGTTCTGCGCTGGCGGAAGCCGTTGCACTGTAACGCGAAAGCCCGAACTCGCGGATGGTTCCCCGGGCTTCCCACCGTTCCGCACTTCCCGCAACGCGAACCGTTCCTTCGAAGCGGTCCAGAACGACAGTCCCGAGAATTTCCGGGTAGAGGCGGTATCCCGCAAGCCCGTATTGGATATAGTCCGGGTAGCTGTATCCGACAAAGTCAAGCGGGTAGTAGGATGCGGAAACGTTTTTCTCGAATCTTCCGGAGAAGCCCGCTTCGAGCAAAACCGAGTTCAGCAAAGTGGGAAATTCCAGACGGTAATCCAGCTGCGAACTTTGCCCGGTGAAATTCGCCACCTTGGTCTGGGAACTCTCCTGTCCGGGATTTCCTGATTTCGTATAAACTAAGTTTGCGGCAATTGTCGAGAAAAAGTTTTTCGGATGCAAAATGCGATACTTGAAGTTTCCGGAATATTCGGAAAATTCTGCGTTCTTTCGTTTATCGGTGAAGTCATCATCGGGATTGTAGGCTGTGCCATTGCGGTTTGTAAATTCGTAATCGTTGTCGCTGTGCCTTGCCGAAACGCTCGCGGCAAAGTTCATGCTGTCCTTGGGCGAAACGCTTAACTGGGCGGAACCTTCGAATGTATTGTGGCTGCCAATGCTAGCGAGAAATCTTCCGTTCGTTTTTGGAGTTGCTTTCTTGGTGACAAAGTTTATCGCACCGCCCAACCCTTGGCCACCGAATTTTGCGGGAACGCGATCCTTGTATATTTCGATTTTTTCGATATTGTTCAAATCGATCGTGCCGATGTCCGCAGCGCCGCCGCTCGCATCATTCAAGGGAATCCCGTCGATGCAAATTAAAATGTTTTTCGCCGCGATTCCCCGGATGCTGACGGTCTGGAAACTTCCCATGCCACCTTGCTTGTAGCTCTGGATTCCGGGCAGAGCGGAGAGAACTTCGGCTGCGGAAAGTCCCCGGCCTTCCCATGCGCTAGGCAGAATTTCTTCGTAGCTAGGAGCGATGTCGGCGGGTGTCGGAGGCGGGAGCGTAATTTCCGAAACACCCAGATCTTGTATGTCAGCAGCGAATGCGTTCACGCCGAAGGCAAACACCAAGGCAAAGCCTAGTCTGTAGGCTTTAGAATACAATGTCTTTCGCATCGTTCCTCTTGCTTCGCAGTGGCGGAGCTTAAAGTCTTTGCAGTTCTTCTGGCTCGGGGATCGCTCTACTTCCGGACCCTTCGCATGGGTTTTGAATCCACACTGGTTTTGAATTTTTCCGGTTTCGTACTCCCATACAGCGGCGGGACCGTCCCGGGTTTTCACCGGGTTCTCTCTTCTGCCGAGCAGTTCTGTTTTGTGGAATCGCTTGGCATGAAGGCTTTTCAGGGCACAAAAACTATGTCGCGCGCAAATATATGAAAAGAATTTTCCGCTGTCATCTTTATAATGGGACAAGGGACACGGAATACGGTTAGAGGAATGAGGGTGTCTGAGCGGGCAGAAAAACAGCTCGCTAACCTGTCATTGTCGGGCTTGACCCGATAATCTGTCCTCAACACTAACCCCCGAAAACAGCGTGGCCATGGGGGTGGTTGCAAGGTAGGGGGATTATCAGAACTTAGAATTGAGTGCTTAGAACTTAGATTTGCAGACATTGATATTCG